>CAKQPF010000002.1 GCA_934256705.1 uncultured Prevotella sp. | reverse complement strand
CGATTACAAAGATACAACTTTTTATTGAGAAACTGTTATTTTTACCCCATTATTTTGGGGTGGGAAACTTCAGTAACATAATTAACTAACAACAAAAAAAAGAAAAAAACTATGTCTGAAAAAACAAGAAACTTACGCTATGCGCTCATGGCAATGCTGCTCTTCTTCTGTGCAGCGGTGCAGGCGCAGATTGTGAAGGGTGTTGTCAAGGACGCAACGGGTGAGGCGATTATCGGCGCTACCATTCAGGAGAAGGGTACGACGAATGCCGCTGTCACTGACTTTGATGGTAATTTCTCCATCAAGATGGCGTCAACAAACCACGAACTGACTATCACCTACGTAGGTATGGTGACCCAGAAAGTCAAGCCGGGCAACAAGAGAGAGCTCACCATCGTGATGGAGGAGGATAATGCCGGACTTGAGGAGCTCGTAGTTATCGGCTATACTTCCAAGGCTCGTAAGGACCTGACCGGTTCGGTAGGTTCGGTGTCCGGTGCCAAGCTTGCCGCTGTCCCTGTCACTTCCGCTGCCGTTGCCCTGCAGGGTAAGGTGTCCGGTGTGCAGGTTACGACTGTCGATGGTCAGCCTGGTGCTGATGTCAACATCAAGGTGCGTGGCGGTACGTCCGTGACTCAGTCCAACGAGCCTCTCTATATCGTCGATGGTTTCCAGGTGGCCAACATCAATGACATCCCGCCTTCAGACATCGCTTCCATCGATATTCTGAAGGATGCTTCCCTCACTGCTATCTATGGTGCCAAGGGTGGTAACGGCGTTGTGGTGGTTACCACCAAGTCTGCCGCTGCCGGTAAGGTGAGCGTTACATTCAATGGCAACATGAATGTCAGCAGCCTCGCCCGCAAGCTCGACATCATGGATGCTTCCGACTTTGTGAAGTATCAGTATCAGTGGCATGCCTGCAACGGTACTCGCTCAAGCAATGCCAAGTTCTTCCGTGCCAACTTCGGCAACCCTTACGACCTCGACATGTACAGCACTCTGAATTCCCACGACTGGCAGGACGAGGTGATGGGCGAGAATCCTATCAACTACTCTGCCAACGTTACTATCGGTGGTGGTTCGAAGGATGTGAAGTTCAATGCTTCTATCACCAACAGTGAGGACAAGGGTATCATCCTCGGTTCAGGTGTACGCCGCACGGTGGTAAATATCAAGACCAAGGTGGAGCTGAGCGACAAGCTCTCTTTCCAGATCAATCCTAAGTTCACTTTCCGTCGTGACGAGGGTGCTGGTGGTGACAACGTGGGTACTGGTGGTATCATCGACGTGCTCAGATACCGTCCTACCAATGGTCTGCGTGAGTTTGGTTATATCGACCCTTCTTATGCTGACCCGGACGAGGAGGAGCTCTTCAACTATACCAACCCTAAGAACGACATCGCTATCAATCAGCTCAAAAAGCACAGCTACAACTATACCACTGGTCTCTCTTTCGACTGGCGTCCTATCAAGGGCTTGACTCTTCGCACTGAAGGTACCATCGGTCTGAAGTGGACTGACAAGAAGCGTTTCTACGGTGCGCTGACCAAGACTGGCAAGAGCAACAACAGCCAGCCTGTGGCTTCCATCGAAAAGGCACAGAAATTCAGCTATACATGGACCAACACTGCCAACTACGCTTTCACGCTGAAAGATGTGCATAATCTCTCTTTCCTCCTCGGTCAGGAAATCACTCACAGCCAGGAAGAGGGCACATATATGGAGAACCGTTACTTCCCTCGCTCCTTCACTGCTGAAGATGCTTGGAACAACATGGGATTCGGCACCAGTTCTCCTCAGGGCGCTACTTCCGGTCTCGACACTGCTGTCCGCATGGCGTCTTTCTTCGGTCAGGCAAACTATAACTTCGACCACAGATACCTCTTCAGCGTCACTTTCCGTGCTGACGGCAGCACACGTTTCGCTCCTGGCTACCAGTGGGGCTACTTCCCTGCCGTGTCCGGCGCATGGGTTGTCTCTCAGGAGAAATTCATGAAGGACATCAAGTGGATCGACCAGTTGAAGCTCCGCGCTTCTTTCGGTCTTACCGGTAACAACAATATCGACATGGACCTTTGGCGTACTCTCTATGCCATCAATTCTTCCGGCGGCCCTGGCTTCGGCGAGGTGAATCAGTATGGTGACCAGTACTATGCCAATGCCAGCGGCACTAAGATGCAGAACTACGGCATCAAGTGGGAGACCACTATCGCCCGCAACCTCGCTGTCGATTTCACTATTCTCGGCGGTCGTCTGACCATCACTCCTGAAGTGTATTGGAACACCACCAAGGACCTCCTCTACAATTCCTACCTCGACCCTACCCTCGGCTACGACAAGCAGCAGCAGAACATCGGTCAGGTGACCAACAAGGGTCTGGAGCTCGCTATCTCCGGCGACATTCTCCAGGGTAAGGACTACGTGCTCTCCGGAAATATCAACTTCGGTTTCAACAAGAAGAAGATCGACAAGCTCAATGGCACCGACGATGTCATCTGGGACAAGAACTCCCGCTGGAAGTCTGACTACAACGACTACTGTCTCAGAGTGGGCGATGAGCTTGGTCTCATCTACGGCTTCGTATATGACGGACTCTACGGCATGGACGAATTCTATTTCGACCCTACACAGAACTTCATCGCATTGCCTTGGGGCTCTGCCGCTTCCGACAACGGCACTTCCAAGAACATCGGACCTCGTGAGGACGGATATGTGACCGTCATCAATGATGTATCTGGCGACTCCAACTCCGGTAAGGCTACATTGCCTGGTAAAATAAAGTTCAAGGACCTCGATGGCGACGGACGCATCACTGAGAACGACCGCACAGTCATCGGTAACACCAACCCTAAGATACAGGGTGGTATGGGACTGTCAGGACAGTACAAGAACTTCGATTTCTCATGCAACTTCACCTTCATGCTCGATTTCGACGTCAACAATGCTACTGCTTACGCTCTCTCTTGCTCAAAGGACAACAAGCAGACTTTCTACAACGTGCTCAGCAAGTTCAACAACGGATGGCAGTACAACGACTTCGACGGCAGCCTCACTGGCACCAAGGGCGACATCCTCTATAAGCTCTACTACGTGGATGACTGCGTAAACATCTATAAGAAGGCAAATGCAGGCCGCACACTCTGGAACCCTACAGACGTGACAAAGAATCTTACTCACTCTTACTTCATCGAGGACGGTTCGTTCCTCCGTTGCTCTGACATCACTGTAGGCTACACATTGCCTAAGTCAGTGCTCAAGAAGATAGGTATCGAGAAGGCACGCTTCTACCTCTCTGCTTCCAATCTCTTCATCATCACCGGTTACTCCGGCTATGACCCAGAGGTCGATGTGCAGACAGGTCTCACCTGCGGTATGGACTACAACCGCTACCCACGTAGCCGCACCTTCACCTTCGGCACCAACATCACGTTCTAATCGGTGGTTTGGTGGTTTAGTTGTTTAGTGGTTTTGTTGTTACACCTTATTATATATATATATACAATCAACAAAACAACAAGACAACAAAGAATAAGGGAATAGGGAATAGAATATAGGGAATAGGAGATTACCTCCGCTCTCTTGCGATAATTCCACAACAAGGCATCGCAACCGCGTCAGCGCGATTTTTCACTATTCACTATTCACTTTTCACTATTCACTAAACCAACAATCCGCCCCTGTGTCCGCCGCGTTACCGGCGGATAGTAGTAGAATTTTAACAAAAAAAAAACAAAAACAATGAAAATCAAAAATATAATCCTCACAGGCATAGCCGCCCTCTCGCTCACAGCCTGCAACGATTTCCTCGATGTGGATGCACCGTCATCCTACACCCCGGACTTCGTCTTCAGCCAGGAGACTGAGATCAGCCGCGCCCTCAATGGCGTATATGCCAAGGCCATCGTAAACAATCTCTACGGTGATGCCTATCAGAATACCTTCGTCCTCAATAGCGACGTGGAAATGCAGATATTCTCATCCAATGCTCATTCCAAGACTTCATACGCACGATTCGACTGTGATGACACCGGCGGAAACATCCTCTCTTTCTGGACTGCCGCTTACTCTCTCATCGAAGAGGCAAACAAGTTTATCTACAATCTGGAGCATTCTCCTATCTATGATGAGAAAAACTCCAACATCATGCAGTGGCTCGGCGAGGCAAAATGTCTCCGCGCTATGGCTTACCATGACCTCGTGGTGATGTTCGGCGACGTGCCTTTCCGATTCAACAAGGCTGATGACGACGGTGCTAACTACACCATCCCTGTCTTCGACCGCACTGCAGTGCAGGATTCCCTCATAGCTGACCTCAAGAAGGCAAGCCTCCACATGCAGTATGCCAATGCTGTCACCGTGGAGCGTTGCTCCAAGGAGTTTGCACAGGCTCTCATCTCACGTATCGCTCTCACAGCAGGCGGCTATTCTCTCCGTCCTGACAAGAGCAATCCTAAGAGCTACGGCACCATGCAGCGCCCTGACAACTATCTGGAATACTACAAGACAGCACGCGACTATGCCGACTCTGTCATCACAAAGAGCAAGCACTCTCTCAATCCTGACTATATGCAGACCTTCATAGATGAGTGTAACTACAAGGTGGTGAACGATGGCGACGCTATCTTCGAGTTCCCATTTGCAAAGGAATCTACAGGCAACACTGGTTATCTCCAGGGTCCTGAGTATAAGGCAAACGAAGGTAAGACAGTGCATGAGTGGGGCGCTGCCGGTGGTAAAGCACGCCTGAATGCCTTCTACCGCTTTCTCTTCCGCAACGGCGACGTGCGTCGTGAGCAGGTCAACGGACTCTGGTACTACTCTTACTTCACCAATTCCGAGGGTGCTCTGACCGACTCCGTATATATCCGCAACGACTATACCGTGCACAACAACAAGTGGTCAAAGCTCTGGACAAACCCAGGCTCGGAACTTGGAGCCGACAAGACCGGCTCTACCGGCATCAACTATCCTTACATGCGCTATGCTGACGTCCTCCTCATGTATGCCGAGGCAGACAATGAAATCAATGGCAAGCCATCTGCAAAGGCACAGGAATGCCTCGCTAAGGTGCACAACCGCGCTTTCCCTGCCTCTACAGTAAAGCCTGCAGTGCTCACAGAAGAAGCCGCTTATCTCGCACAGGCCGCTGCCAGCAAGGAAGCTTTCCAGAAGGCAGTGCTCGACGAGCGCAAGTGGGAGTTTGCCGGTGAGAACATCCGCTGGCGTGACCTCGTGCGCACCAACACCTATGGCGAGGAAATCATCTACAGCTTCCTCCGCTACTACACCGCTGGCGTGAGAAATGCACAGTCAAGTTCAGGCTATGAGGATGCCATCAACATCCATGACGGTTACGAGACAGACAACGGATATATCGACAACCTCCCAGAGGAAATCTACTATCACACATACGATTACGGAGAGCCAAACGCATACGCTATGCTCATGTATAAGGCACAGCTCTACGGCAATGTCATCAACACCGACAAGACATATTTCTCTACATATCCTAACCACACATTCCAGGCTCTGCGTATCTACAACGCATACAAGCCAATGTCAAAGCCTATCACCAGCGCTATCACACGTGGTGGATTCAAGGCTGACCAGTGGTATGTGGCTGACTTCTATCAGTGGGGCGACCAGAACACAGGCCTTCCAAAGGATCAGTGTAAGTATTCTTTCTACGGATACATCCGTTGCGACGATGGTGGCAACATCTGGCTCATCAACAACGGACAGTTCGAACAGCTCCCTTCTGACCTCAGCAGCCTCAAGGAAATCCCTGCAGTTCGATACATACTCCCTTATCCTAACACTGTAATCCAGCGTTCCGGCGGTAAGTATAAGAACTACTACGGATACTAAAAAAGCGAAAAAAGTGAAAAGTGAAAAGTGAAGAGTGAAAAGTGAAAAATCGCCTGCCGGGTAACTGGCAATTCTCAAAGAGATAAGTGATAATAACACAGTCACACCTCTCATAGAGACAAATAACAGTTTCTCTCTCACAGTTCTCTTTCAACAAGAATCGCAACTGCGTCAGCGCGATTTTTCACTTTTCACTCTTCACTTTTCACTTTTCACTAAAGAAAGAAATAGCCACTGTGTCAGCCGCGTTATCGGCTGATATAATAAGTAAAACTCAACAAATGAAAAATATCTTCAAATACACCATAATGGGCATTGCGGCGCTGTCACAGATGATGGTCACCGCATCATGCTCCGACGACGATGATGCAAGCAGCGGCACCAACCGCTCATTCATGACCATGTTCGTCACAGACTTCAACAGAGGAAAGGGCACCGACTACCCTTACAATAGCGGACTCGACAACGCTTATCCTCACGGTAATACCATTCACCTCTATTGGTACGGAGTGAAAGACTGCGCTGGATACCAGGTGCAGATGGCGCTCGCATCAAAGGTAGCTAACGGTGACGAGGCTTGGGCTAAGGTACAAGGCACAAGCGACCTCCTCCTCGACACCATCATGGCGCCTGACCAGCTGCAGCTCGTGCTCCCTGACCTACAGTATTCCACTGACTATCGCTTCGCTATACGTGCACTCGACAAGCGCGATGCCAACATCAAGGGCGACCAGTCTTCTTTCGCCCACGCTTCAAACTGGTACGGACACGGCAACGGAAGACAGTGGCAGGAATGGTTCGGCGTCAGCACACGCGACCGATACGAGACTCCATTCGCCGTATATGCTGACCAGTCAAAGACCACCGAGACTACTATGCACATCTGCATCAACTCCAATATCAAAGACTTCCTCAAGGCTATGGAAGGAGCTGACATGGAAGCAGTGGAGAAACTCTCAGCTTATACCCTCGACAATGTAAAGGCTGCATGCCCTAAGCTCGGAGATTCTGACAAGGACAAGCTCGACAGCTACTTCGACAACTTCAATATCGACCCTGCTACCGGCAACTTCGGATTCCAGTATCTCCAGGTGAAGCCATCACCTAACAACCCTAACTCAACCGTAGGAGCCAAGTGGGCTAACTATAAGATCACCGATGAAGACCGCAAAAACGGATACATCAACATCGACGGACTCTCAGCTAACTCTGTATATGTCATCGACGTTGTCGATCCTGACGTGAAGGTAGCCATCGACGCAAAGTACAACACCTGCACCACTCGCTCTGACGGCACACCGGGTGCTCCTATCCTCCTCAAGCATGACGAGATGATAGCACAGTATCATGACGCCGCTCTCCCTAACAATGATGCCGGCATCAAGCGTCCTGACGCATTCGCTCTCGCTGACCAGTATAATGCCGCACCTATCAGCAACGTGCTCTATGACTTCATCTCCAACACCTCCCTCGCTGAAGGTCAGACCTTCTACCTCGAAGGTGGAAAGACATATTACCTCGATGGAAATGACATCACATGTAAAGGCTTCACACTCGCCACTAACCCTGAGGACGTAAAGGCTGGCAAGCGCGCTAAGGTATTATGCGGTATCGGTAAGCATTCAGAGATATTCAATGGAGTAGGCGGTGAGCAGGCACAAGGATCTTACAGCATATTCATGTTCGGACGTCAGCCGGAAGCTGGTGAAGGCGGTGAGATATACATGAAGAAGCTCGCTTTCGAAAACATCGACTTCGATAACCCTACTGCCCTCAACTATGGCGACAACAAGGCTGGAGTAGGCGTAGTAGCAGGCAACTACTTCTTTAATATGTACTCCAACGGCATGGCAGTGACACTCGATAGCCTCGTGATGGAAAACTGCACATTCAAGCGTCTCGTGCGTGGATTTATCCGTGAACAGGGTGCTAACTACAAGGTTTGGAACCACGTGCTCATCAAGGGCAACCAGTTCCTCGACTGCGGTTACTACAACCAGTCTGCTGGCGGCTATCCTTGGATTGCAGGTTCTGGCTCTAACCCTGCCTCTAACCTCTACAAGGACTTCAAGGTATTGGAGAATACATTCTATGACAGCCCATTCCCATCATTCTTCTGTGAGACTGCACAGAGCGGATGGACATCAGGAGCATGGAATATCACATTCTCCAACAATACCCTCGTCAACTTCAATACCCGCGCAAGTGGCGTCATCTTCAATATGCGTTACCTCCCTAACGGATCGGTTTACCGAGTAGAAAACAACCTCTTCGTGCTCACTAAGCAGCCTGGTGACCAGCGTACACTCGGATTCTGGGGCGCTGATATCCGCAACACCATGACTCTCGAAGATGGCTCTGCCGCTCATGTGGACCTCTATTTCAATAACAACTGGTCAACTAACGACAACCTCACCAACGGCTCTATCTTCAGTGCAAACGCATGGTCTTCCACCAGCAACAACTTCGGCAAGCTCGTCAAGGGCGGCGCTGCCACACTCCACGGCTCGCTCGATGTCAATGTGGCTGACGTTTCTTCCACCGAACTCTTCATCAGTCCTTGCCCTCCACACGTGGCTCAGTCTGCAAGCGACCGCAACATGCACCGTGCTGACGCCCTCGACGGCACCGCATCCGAATACAATGTCAACCTCTTCTACAAGAACAAGGACAATGACATCGTGAAGAACAATGCCGGCGCTGCACGCTGGAATAAGTAATCTCTTATTTGGTATTTTAAGTGAAAAGTTAAAAGTGAAAAGTGAAGAGTGAAAAATCGCCTGCCGGGTATAGGCTCCTCTCACATAGATAAGTGAAAACAACAGTCCCTCTCACAGTTCCATTTCAGCAAGAATCGCAACTGCGTCAGCGCGATTTTTCACTCTTCACTTTTCACTCTTCACTTTTCACTAAGAAAGAAACCGCCACTGTGTCCGCCGCGTTACCGGCGGATTTTCCCACACAAAAAAAAGAAAAAAAACAATGAAAACCCTCCTTATATCAATAGCAGCAATAGCAGCAACAGCGGCATCAATAGCCTCCTGCAGCGACGCAAACGAATACGAGGACACCAACACCTCAAATCCATCATGGGTCAACGGCTATAATGACTCCACCAAGGTAGCACACCCCGAGTCGCTCGCCAACACCAAATGGACAAGAGGAAGTGGCCTCAAAGTCAATGCCTACGGCGAAGAAATCCAGGGATTCGTAGAGTCACTCGACTTCGTCACCGAAGACTCCGTATCAGTGAAGATGAGCGAAGGCACCACAAAAGGCACATGGAAAGATGAATCCAACACCGAGAAGACTCCGCGATATGAATACACCTACTCCAACGTGACCGGTGCTCTCAACATCCTCAAGCTCACAAAGGACGATAAAGGCAAGGTGTCAAAGACCACCATCTTCTCAGGCGTTGCCACATCCGAGAAGAAGGAAGTCATCACCATCGCCCACTTCGGTGACACACCGCTCCAGACTTACCTCGTCAAAGAATAGTTCCCTTTCGATAAGATAATAGGAAATAGGGAATAGATAATAGGAGATTAACATTTATTGCAGAGATAATCGCATCAGCGAGAATCCGCAAGCGAACAAAGGTAATCTCCTATTTCCTATTCCCTATTTCCTATTATCTGTTTTTAAAAAAATCCCCCCAATTCCTTTGCAAAACCCAAAAAAAATCATTAACTTTGTACCCGACTACGATATAATAAAGAAATAAGAGAAAAAAAGGCAAAATTATTACCTTAAAACAACTAACTAATAATATCATTCATTTATGAAAAAAATCTTTACCCTTATCTGCGCACTCGTAGGTATCGTGGCTTCTGGATTTGCACAGACAGTGGCCGACCTCGAAGTCTGCAAGCACAGTTACGTTCTCGTAGGTGATGAATTCACCAACGACGGTACTGAAAAAGTCGCTAAGAACACCCTCTACGGCGACGGTTATTTCTTCACTCCTACAGGACACGACAAGTCCAATGGAAAGAATTCATTCGACCTCTCTGCGCAAAATGAGGACGGAACCTACAAATGGTTTAACGGCAAATATGCTGAATACGGCTCTCACCTCAACTCTCTCCGCCTCAAGAATGCACAGGATGTATTTGCTATCAAGCTTACCGCAAAGTCAAAGATTATCATCTGCTTCAACGGACAGAGCAAGACAGGAACTGCTGCACGTTACCCTAAGTTTGCCACGGATGCACAACTCACCACTCCACTCAATGATGCTCCTTCAGATGCATCAGGCACTGTCGGCATCTCTACTGTAGAATACACTGCTCCTGACGATATGACCCTCTATGTAGGTTCATGGGGTGGTGACATCTATGTCTCTTACATCATCGTGGAGGCTAACGAGGTTCCTGGTACTCCAAGCGTGAAGGTTGGTCCTCAGAAGTATGAGAACGGACTCTGGTTCCGTGAAGTTACCGTCAAGCCTGCTTTGGTTACCGAGGAAGGTTCTGAAGAAGCACTCCCTTCTGTCGTAACTTACACCACAGACGGTTCTGCACCTGATGAAACCAGCGAAGTAGTACCAAGCGATCCTATCAAGGTATATAAGGACCAGACCCTCAAGTTCCAGGCATTTATGGACTTTGGTACAGGTTTGCCAGAAGTAGATGCATTCTTAACAGGTGCTGAAAATGAGGCTGTAGTATCATTCACATTCGACGCTCCTACACTCGCTGCCGACAAGGGCAACGTGACTGTTACCTCTCCATACGCTGCTCAGGGCGGTGCTAACGTAATCACTTACGGTGACAAAACCATCAACGGCGACAACGCAACCCTCACCGAGTCTGCTGAGGTTTCTGCAAAGACTGTCATCACCAACGGTACTTACGGCAAGTTTGAGTCAAAGTCCGCTTCTATCGACGCTCTCGTGCTCACTCCTATCAAGGAGAAGAAGGAAATCAAGCCTATCGCTGGCGAAGTGGTAGTTGACGAAGAAGCTACTGCTGGTTCTACCGACGGCAAGACAATTTACATGGTAAAGGACGGCAAGCTCAATGCAGACCCTAAGGATTTCTTCGTAAAGAGCCCTGTATTCGGCGCTGTAACAGCTGACGAAGCTCAGTATCAGGTGCCAGTAGGTCAGGATGTTTACCTCCAGATGAAGGATGATGTGACCATCTACTTCGAGCTCGCTGACTCCGCTCTCGTTACCATCACTGCTTCAAAGCACTCCTGCAAGGACATCGAAGGTGCAGATGAGAAGAGCAAGATCTTCGCTGTAAAGGTGGACGGCAATGACCAGCAGGTAGCTGACATCACCGCTACCCACGAGTTCAAGAACGGTGAAACCACTGAGACTCTCGACGGCAACGTCCTCAAGTTCGGTCTCGCCAAGGGTCTCCATAAGTTCACACGTTACACAGGTACCGGTCATATCTACCTTTCATCCATCGTAATCGATCCTACAGCCGTTGCTGCAGGCATCAATGACATCGAGGCTGACAAGGCTGTCAAGGTCAAGAAGGTAATCGAAAACGGTCAGGTTGTCATCGTGAAGGGCAACAACAAGTACAACGCTGCCGGCGCACAGATCAAGTAATCGCCAGCAACAGCTATACTTGATATATACCAAAGCACCGCTCCCGCAACAAAGGGGCGGTGCTTTTTTTGGGGTCCAAGTTTATTTTTTTTACCGTCACTTATTTGGTATTTTCAAAAACAATTCTTATCTTTGCGCCATGAAGCAGACGAAAGAATATATTCAGATGCTCAGAAACTTCAAGGCTGCCCACTCCGATTATTATGGAATAATGGAAATAGGATTGTTTGGTTCTGTAGCAAGAGGAGAGCAGAAGGAAGGCTCTGATGTGGATGTTTTTGTTACAATGAAGCATCCAAACCTGCTTTTGCTCGTAGGTATCAAGCAGGAACTGGAGAAATTATTCGGTTGTCCGGTCGATGTGATACGCAAGCACAGCCATTTGAGTCCAGTCTTCTTGAATAATATAGAAAGGGACGGAATATATGCATAGGGATTTACTTGAACGTCTGGAGAACATCAGAATGGCTATAGAAAGGCGGATATAACGTTTTTTCCCGTTTGCACAATGCGGGCTGAAAGCCCAAAAAGCTCATAGCCCAGGGCAACACCCTGGGTATAAGGAGGGATGATTTCAACGCCCTGACAGGGCAAAAGCATTATAACACAATGAATAAGTTACGCTTTTGCCCTGTCAGGGCGTTGGTATTCATGCCATGGTAACACAGGGTGTTGCCCTGGGCTATGTGCTCTATGCCCTTTCAGGGCGCTTGATTCACATGAGAAAGTAGAGTCTATAGTAAATCTAAGCGTGAAAACAAAGGAAAAAATATATTTGTTTGTTTTTATCTATTGATGTTTTATATTATGTCAGAGGCAAGCGAAACCAAAGGAAAGCCCCTCTAAGGAGGGGTGGGGAAGGGCTACAAAAAAAAAGGAAACCAAGCATCTGCAAGGCTTCCTTTTATCATATATGTACCCAGAGCGGGGGTCGAACCCGCACGCCTTTCAGCATCGGTGTTTGAGACCGACTTGTCTACCGATTCCAACATCTGGGCTTGTCCTTTTGACAATTTCGGATGCAAAGGTAAGATTTTTTTTCCGTTTTTCCAAATAAAAAACGAAAAAACAATGACTTACCGCCCTTTTTTTCGTAACTTTGCACGCCAAAATCTTCTAAATGAAGAATGAAGAATCTTCATTTAGAAATAGCCACTGTGTTGCCCGCATTACCGGGCAATCCCCACAACCCACAACCGATAACCCACAACCCACAACCGATAACCCCACAATATGACCGACATTATCCTCAAAATAGACCAAGTAAGCAAGGCTTTCGGAAAGAAGGTAGTCCTGAAGGACGCATCCATCTCAATCCGAAAGGGTGAATTCGTCACCTTGCTCGGACCGTCAGGATGCGGAAAGACCACCCTGCTCAGAATGATTGCAGGATTCGAACTCCCCACTTCCGGACAGATTCTGCTCGAAGGTAACGACATCACTCCGCTGCCGCCTTACCAGCGTCCGATGAATACAGTATTCCAGAAATACGCCCTCTTCCCCCATCTCTCCGTCTATGACAACATCGCCTTCGGACTGAAACTAAAGAAGAAGAGCGAGGACGAGATAGACCAGAAGGTGCTCACTGCACTCAAGATGGTGTCAATGACCGACTATGAAGAGCGTGATGTCAACTCCCTCTCGGGCGGACAGCAGCAGCGTGTCGCCATAGCACGCGCCATTGTCAACGAGCCGCAGGTGCTGCTGCTCGACGAACCCCTCTCAGCCCTCGACGCAAAGATGCGGAAGGACATGCAGATGGAGCTGAGAGAGATGCACGAAAGGCTCGGCATCACCTTCATCTTCGTCACACACGACCAGGAAGAAGCCCTCACATTGTCTGACACAGTGGTGGTGATGAACGACGGAGTGGTGCAGCAGATCGGCACGCCGCAGGACATATACAATGAGCCGGCAAACCCTTTCGTGGCTGATTTCATAGGCGAAAGCAACATCTTCAACGGCGAGATGCACTCAGATTACTCCGTCCGGTTCATGGACAAGGACTTCGAATGCGTCGATACCATACCGGGAATGTACGAAGTCGATGTGGTCATCCGTCCGGAGGACATCGTCATCCACACCGATCCCTCACAGGGACAGTGGAGCGGAAAGCTCCGTTCATGCGTATTCCAGGGTGTCCATTACGAGATGTTCTTCGACACGCCGGACGGCTATGAGATACAGGTGCAGAACTATAACGCATACGAAGTGGGCAAGGACTACGGCATGAGCGTCACGCCGGAAGGCATCCACGTCATGCCGGCTGAGCATCTGCACAACAGCGTCCAAGCCACAGTGGTCGATTCCGACCATATCGACATGCTCGGCACACGCTTCCTGTGCGCCAGCCACAGCTACAAGGCAGGCGAGGAAGTCACTGCCTACTTCGGTTTCGACATCGAATTGACCGACAATCCCGAGGACGGAATGACGCGCGGCACCATCACGTTCATCCTATATAAAGGCAACCACTACCACCTCACCGTGGAAACCCGAAGCCACGAGAAACTATATGTCGATACCACCGACGTATGGGAAGACTTCGACGAAGTGGGAATAAAGATATTGCCGCAGCAGATAGAAGTTAAATAAATGAAGAATAGACCCCCTCTTATCCCCCTGTGAGGGGGAGGCCAGATACGTTCTTCGGCTTGCGTTTCTTCCTTTGTGCAGATATTCATGGAAATATGATTATCCACTCAAGGGAGGTCTCACTATCCAGCCTCCCCCTCACAGGGGGATAAGAGGGGGTCTTTTTTATACATCAATCCAATGAATTACAATCAGAAAAAGTCCAGCTGGGCCATGCCATACGTCATATTCATGACCATCTTCGTGGTGCTCCCGCTCGTACTTGTCATATATTACGCCTTCATAGACGAGAACGGACACTTCACCATCAGGAACTTCGAGAAGTTCTTCCTGCAGACAGAGTCCATCAACACCCTCGTCTATTCCATAGGCATAGCAATGCTCACCACCCTCATCACCCTCGTCATCTCATATCCCGCAGCCCTCTTCATGGCAAGCAAGGACCTCAAGACGCCAAAGGTGATGGCAGTGCTCTTCATCCTGCCCATGTGGATTAACATGCTACTGCGCACCCTCGCCACCGTAGCACTGTTCGATTTCTTCGCCCTTCCGCTCGATGAGACAGCGCTGCTCTTCGGACTGGTGTATAATTTCCTCCCGTTCATGCTCTTCCCCATCTACAACACGATGCAGAAAATGGACCGAAGCCTTATCGAAGCAGCACAGGACCTCGGAGCAAACCAGTGGCAGGTGTTCCGTGACGTGGTGCTCCCGCTCTCCATGCCTGGCATCTACTCAGGCATAGTGATGGTGTTCCTCCCCACAGTCAGCACATTCGCCGTGGCGGAACTCCTCACCATGAACAATATAAAGCTCTTCGGCACCACCATACAGGAGAACATCAACTCTGGCGTGATGCTCAATTACGGAGCCGCACTCTCCCTCATACTGCTCATACTGATATGCGCCACAAGCTTCTTCGGAGACAAGAACCAAAAGGAAGGAGGACAATCATGATCAGACTAAGACACACCAGATGGAAGCAGATAGCGGCCAATCTCTACCTCTATCTCGTACTTCTCTTCCTCTATGCCCCCATAGCGGTCATCATCATCTACAGCTTCACGGAGTCGAAAGTGCTCGGCAACTGGACCGGATTCTCCACAGGACTCTACCAGAACCTCTTCTCGGGGCAGTCACAAAGTGCGGCGACACTCTACTCCGCACTCATCAACACCGTCATAATAGCCCTCATATCAGCCACCGCAGCCACCGTAATGGGCACTGTGGCAGCCATCGGCATACACAATATGCGCGGAGCAAAGCGCCGGGCAGTCACATTCCTCAATGACATACCGATGATCAATCCCGACATCATCACCGGCATATCCATCTTCCTGCTCTTCGTCTTCCTCGGCATAAGCAGGGGAATGTTCACCGTCATCTGCGCACACATCGCATTCTGCACGCCATACGTGGTACTATCAGTCATGCCGAGGCTCACCAAGATGAACCCCAACATCTACGAAGCAGCCCTCGACCTCGGTGCCACACCCATGCAGGCACTGCGCAAAGTCATGGTGCCCGAGCTCCTCCCGGGCATGATAAGCGGATTCATACTCTCCCTCACCATGTCCATCGACGACTTCGCGGTCACGTTCTTCACCAAAGGCAGCGACGGACTCGAAACCCTCTCCACCTACATCTACTCAGATGCCAGAAAGGGAGGACTCACACCAGAGCTCCGTCCGCTCTCCGCCCTGATATTCATCACCATCCTTATCCTCCTCATCGTGGTGAACATCCGTGCCAACAGGAAAGCCCCCAAGCCACGGTTCAAGAACAATAGATAGCCGCCACGAGACCCCCGCAACCGCGTCAGTGCGATTTTTCACTATTCACTATTCACTTTTCACTTTTCACTAAAATAGCTGCCGCCACCGTGTCCGCCGCGTTACCGGCGGATAATAATAACCCTACCAAACGAATGAGAAAGCTAATAGCAATCATCCTCCTCGCCCTGACCGTCACAGCCAACGCCATAGAGCGAGACGAGATACTCAAAGTATATAACTGGGCAGACTACATCGACGAAGAACTCATACCCGAGTTCGAGAAATGGTATCACGCACAGACAGGAAAATACATACACGTCAGCTACTCCACATTCGACATCAACGAGTCCATGCTCACAGAGATAGAAGTGGGACACGAAGACTACGACGCGGTATGCCCGTCAGAGTATATCATCGAGAGAATGCTGCGCAAAGGACTCCTGCTGCCCATCAACAAGCGGCTCGTGCAGTCCACAGCCACACCGATGTGGTACGACAACGTAGCACCGTTCGCCGTGGAGAAATTCCAGCAGATGGCACCCAAGGACCGGCCGGGACTCAAAGTAAGCGACTATACCGTAGGCTACATGTGGGGAACCACAGGATTCATGTATAACAAGAAATACCTCAAAGCCGAAGACCTCCAGTCATGGATGGCACTCTTCAATCCACGCTACATCGGGAAAATCCTCATGAAAGACGCATTCCGCGACGTATATTCATGCCTCGTGTGCTTTGCACGCTATGATGACATAAAGAAGCACCGCGTCACCAGAGACCAGCTCGTGGCAGACATCACCGATGAAAACATAGCCCTCGTGGAGAACCTGCTCAAGCGAGCCAAGCCAAACATCTTCGGATGGGAAGTCGATTTCGGAAAGGAAACCATGACAAAAGGCAAGGCATGGGCTAACCTCACATGGAGCGGAGACGCGGCATGGGCCATCGAAGAAGCAAAGGAAGTAGGAGTGGAACTCGGATACGTAGTGCCAAAGGAAGGCAGCAACGTCTGGTTCGACGGATGGGTGATACCGAAATACGCACGCAATCCCGACGCGGCATCCTATTTCATCGACTTCATGTGCAATCCCGAAAACGCACTACGCAACATGAAGGCCATAGGCTACGTCTCGGTGATAGGCACACCAGAAGTCCTCAAAGGCATGATCCAGCAGTACAAGGAGCAGAAAGCCGGCACCCGCGACACCATCCCGTGCCTCGACGCCAGCTATATGTTCGGCGAACAAGCCCGCCACGTGCCCCTCGATCCCGTCTATTACCCCGACAAGAGCGTCATAGACCGCTGCGCCCTCATGCACGACTGTGCCGACAAGACAGAAGCCATGGTAGAGATGTGGAGCCGCGTCAAGGGCGACTCCCTCAACGTCCGCATGATAATCATCATCACCACCGTCCTCGCCGTCATCCTCACCACCGTCCTCTACCGCCGCTATCGCCGCCGCCGTCATCTTCAGCGCCGCCGCCGCAGGCTCCGCAGACTGGCAGATTTTAAATGAAGAATGAAGAGTGAAAAGTGAAGAATGGGAGTTGTTTTCTTTAGTGAAAAGTGAAAAGTGAAGAGTGAAAAGTGAAAAATCGCGCTGACGCACTTGGGGACTTCTTGCAATCAACAAGACAACTAAACAACAAAACAACAAAACAACATATTAATCAGTGAAAAGTGAAAAATCGCCTGCCGGATAAAGGTATCTCTCCCAGTTTTTCTCTTCAGCAAGAATCGCAACTGCGTCAGCGCGATTTTTCACTTTTCACTCTTCACTAAGATTTGCCTGGAAGGCAATACCGAGCGAAGCGAGAGTAACCCGGGACGAAGTCTCGGGATTATAACACGGAAGAGAGAAACTGTCTGGAAGACAGTACCTATATCTCCACCGCTTGTGTTCATCGCTTTGCGACGACAACAAGCGTTCAAAGAAACACGGATAGCACGGATGCGACGGATCTGTTCTTTTCACGGATTTTAGCCCTCCCCAGACGGGGCGAGGGTGCGCCCCATCGCTCGCCCTGAAGCGGCCGAGGGTGTGGCGGTGGTGGTGTCTTCGTCACCTCTTTTAATAAGCAAGCAAGAAAGAAAGAATAAATATACTACAAAAAAGTTATATAAAAATTTGGTTATATAACTTTTTTGTAGTACCTTTGCAGTGCGTTAATAAAACAAATGTTTAATCAATTAAAAACAAAATGAAATGGAATGAATTAAAAAAACAGGCTGTAAAACATGGGTTTAGGTTCGTGAAGCACGGCAAAGAACACGATGAATACTACAACCCAACTACAGGCGTTACCGTGCAAATAGAAAGACATGGGAGCCAAGAAGTACGCAAGGGCTTGGCCTCCAAGCTGCGCAAGCAAATAGGATTCTAACAACAAGGGCGAGGGGTGGCACCCCCTCCCCTCGCCTTTATAAAAGACATTAAGCAGATGAAAGATAATAATTTTTTAGTGACCATCGAGAAAGACACCGACGGCACATTTATAGCGTATAACGTGGACGAAAGCCCCTACACGCTTATAGGACGAGGGGTTACAGTGAAGGAAGCAAAGGCAGATTTTGCAAACTCCATGCAGGAAGTAAAGGCAAGCGAGGAGGAAAGGGAAGGCGCAGCCGCTCCCATCCTGTCGGCTGTGCCTGTGTTTAGCTTTGATCTCTCTTCGCTGTTTGAATATTATTCGATGTTGAACGTGAGCGCCTTTGCGCGCTATCTGGGCATTAACGAAACTTTGATGCGTCAGTACAAGAAAGGAAATACATATATTTCCGATGTGCAACTGCAAAAGATAGAAGACGGTTTGCACCGTTTAGGCTCTGACTTCCTCGGGCTTAGGCTCGTGTAAGGGCTGCGCCCTTTTGTTTCATTTCATTTTATCCCGACAAGGTTTGCACCCTGTCGGGATTTTTCACTTTTCACTCTTCACTTTTCACTAAAGAATGGTAACTCCCATTCTTCACTCTTCATTCTTCATTCTTCATTCTTAACTCTTCACTCTTCATTTAAGAGAGTGTGCTCTCACTTTCTGCAAATGCGGGACAAGGCATACAGTGGCAATATCTGGACAGTACGGACAGCATCATTGTCCTCCTTGTCTATATATTCCAGTTTACCAAAGTTTTCCAGCGAGCAGCGGAATGCCCGGGTGAGATGCTTCTCACGCAGAAACCTCCATAAGCTCTTCATTCCACCTTGCGTTCCAGATTTTATTTCAATAGGCATAATCTGCATGTCATGGATTTCAAGATAGTCGATTTCAGCCACACTGCCACCTTTCTTCTCCCAGTAGAACATCTTCTGGCGCTGGATGCAAGGCTTGTAGCGCAGTATCTCCAGTCCTGCCACCATCTCGGTGAGCCCGCCTTTATTGACAAGTTCCTGTGGAGTGCCAGCCATTATCAGTTCGATGAGATGCCGGGACAAGCCGCCGTCCAGTTGAAGTACCGACAACAATAATCCGGAATCCAGAAACAGTAACTTCATATATCTTTCGTCAGCTGCAGCATCCAGTGGAATGCCGTTGCCGGAAGTAGAGACTACAGGAGTCACTATACCGGCAAGCGTCAGCAGACGAATAGCCTCTCTGATCTGTGAACTCTGATAATCAGCCGAAATCTGCTTGAATGTGATTTTCTCACCTATCTGATGACATATGCCACGCATCGTGATGCGGAGCAGGTCAGCATTGGCACGTTTCTTGTATTTTCCGAAATCATCCTCATAGGTCAGAATGATATCTTCCTGAATACTGCGGCAACGGTTGAAATCATGAGTGGTAATCCATGCCAGAACAGATTCCGGCATACCTCCCACAAGCAGATAAATTCTGAATGATTCTATCAGTTTGTCATGGAAAGCAGTGTCCAATGGTTGCATGAAGTCAGCCATCTCACGCATCTGCATCAGCCCTTGCTGACCGTTGGCCACCAGAAATTCATCGAAAGTAAGAGGATACATGAAGAGAGAATGAATCCTGCCCACGCCGAAGGTGGGAAGGTTCTCAAGCGTAAATTCCAGTAGCGAGCCTGCCGCTATCACATGCAGTTCGGGATAATCTTCCTTGAAGAAACGCAGAGCCATGATGGCTTCAGGGCATTCCTGTATTTCGTCAAGAAAAAGCAGGGTGTGTCCTTTTTCCACAGGCACCTGGATATAACTGCTTATCTTCTGTGCTATCAAGTGGACGTCGATATCGCCTTGAAAGAAACTTTTCACGGCTTTGTGTCGTTCAAAGTTGATTTCGGCAAAATACTTGAATTGCTTTCCTAAATGTCTCACAGCCGATGATTTCCCCACCTGGCGTGCACCTCTCAGCAATAAAGGTTTACGCATGGATTCATCTTTCCATGCGAGAAGTTGTTTGTCTATATTTCTGCTTATATATTCCTGCATCATCGTAACATATTGATTTCCTGATGCAAATATAATTAAAATATCGAAATCCGACAAATAATTCGCCTTAAAATATCGAAATCGGAGAAATAATTGTTGTTTAGTTGTTAGTTGTCTTGTTGTCTTGTTGTCTTGTTGTTTAGTTGTCTTGTTGTTTAGTTGTCTTGTTGTCTTGTTGTTTAGTTGTCTTGTTGTTTGCAAGAAGTCCCCAAGTGCGTCAGCGCGATTTTTCACTTTTCACTCTTCACTCTTCACTTTTCACTAAAGAAGAAGAGCCACCGTGTCAGCCGCGTTATCGGCTGACGTTAGTTAGAAATCGCAACGGCGTCAGCCATTCTTCATATCAAATGAAGTTTTTGGGCGTGCAAAGTTACGAAAAAAGGGTGGTAAGTCATTGTTTTTTCGATTTTTATTTGGAAAAACGGAAAAAAACCTTACCTTTGCACCCGAAATTGTCAAAACGACAAGCCCAGATGTTGGAATCGGTAGACAAGTCGGTCTCAAACACCGATGCTGAAAGGCGTGCGGGTTCGACCCCCGCTCTGGGTACATAAGATAATAGCTAAGCGACTGTTATGCAGTGCTTAGCTATTATTTTTTATGTCTTTAAGTGAACCAAAATAAACTTTTGGTTGTTGGTTGTCGGTTGTTGGTTGTCGGTTGTTGGTTTTGGTAGTCGGTTGGTACTGTCTTCCAGACAGCCGTTCCCTCCTTATTTATAATCCCGAGACTTCGTCCCGGGTTACTCTCGCTCTGCTCGGTATAGGCTTCCAGCCTAATCTCCTTGTTTATTTGTGATAGTGGGTTAGTATGTCTTTTTAATAGCAACTCACCAACTGCCACCCACATTATTTATATAAATGTGCAAGCATTTAACCCAAATCGGTCATTAGAGCCTAAACAGATTTGGGTTTAATATTCATCCAGTATCTCTTTGACCTTTTTCTTTTTCGCTTCCTTTCTTGCTTTAATAATTCTTCCAACATTTATAGCATAAGGGTCAGTATCGTAATCTTTTACGAATACTTGGGTGCCTGTTTTAGGGTCGGTAATAGATTCTATTAGCGATTCTTTTGCTACATCTTTTATTACCTTGCATGATGTTAGGCAAAACAAGGAAAATATGATTAGCATGAGCGATAATGTTGCCCATGATTTTGGCTTTCTTATAAACTGATTCATTGCTTTATGTTTTTATTATATGAAAAGCTCATTTAACTACCAAGTCGTCAGCATTAATAGTTGGATATTTCAAGTTCTTCTGTTTAATGCAGAGTTCAGTAATATTGCTGTCGGCATCGATACCTTTGCATAGCAATTCGCTAACACGTCGAGTACCGCCTGTTGGACTGAATGTGATTTGATGTATATTCATAATGATAGTCCTATATGTTATTTACAGATGCAAAGGTAATGATTTTTATTTTATTTGCGTCTCTATTTGCAGCAACATTTTCTTAGCCTTCAATCCTCCTGCATAGCCAGTAAGGGATTTATCGCTACCTATGACACGATGACAAGGGATTAGAATGCTGATGCCGTTGGCTCCTATTGCTCCTGCCACGGCTCTTACAGCTTTAGGTTTGCCGATGTTTTGAGCTATTTCCTTATAACTTGTTGTCGCTCCGTATGGAATATTCAGCAATTCGTTCCATGCTTGCTGTTGAAAATCCGTGCCTACCAAATGCAACGGAATAGTGAAAGCCTTGCGATTGCCTGCGAAGTATCCATCAAGTTGCCTTTTGGCTTCTTCCAAGACAGAGGAGGTCTCGGCCTTAAAAGAGGCTTTAAAATATCTCTCAAGTCGAAGTTTATTACGCTCAGTACATGGATTATCGCTCCAATCGCAAAGGCATAGTTTATCAGCATAAGAAGCCAAGGCAAGCTCGCCACATGGAGAGAAGTAGTGTTGGATGTTGATTATTTTATTCATATACTATTTACTATCCCATTACTACATCGAGCACCATCATGAGCACAAAGCCGATGGCGAAACCGATGGTGCTAAGGTTGCTATGCTGACCACTTGAAGCTTCCGGAATGAGTTCTTCTACTACCACATAGAACATGGCACCAGCAGCAAAGGCAAGCATGTAGGGAAGGGCGGGCATAAGAATTGAGACAAGTAATATAACGGCTAAGGCACCTATTGGCTCGACTACACCACTAAGCGAGCCTATCATAAAAGATTTCCAACGGCTGTTGCCAGCTGCACGCATAGGCATAGAGATGATTGCTCCTTCTGGAATATTCTGTATGGCAATACCCAAAGATACAGAAATGGCAGCAGCTAACGAAATCTGAGCAGCTCCATTCTCAGCTCCTGCAAACACCACGCCTACTGCCATTCCTTCAGGCAAATTGTGGATTGTTACAGCAAGAGCAAGCATGGCAGTTTTGGATAGATGCGAGCGTAAACCCTCAGGCTTGTCGGTACCAATATGAAGGTGAGGAGTTAGTTCATCGATAAGCAGCAAAAAGCCTATACCTAAAAGAAAGCCAACTGCAGCAGGCATTACCGACCACGCTCCGCTATCGGCCTTCATCTCCATAGCAGGAATAAGCAACGACCATACAGAGGCTGCCACCATTACGCCTGATGCAAAACCTAATAGCGACTTTTGTAGATGTGCCGACATTTTGTTTTTCATCATGAATACGAATGCAGAACCAATCATTGTGCCTAATAGCGGCAATAGGAGGCCGATAATCAATATTGTTGTTACTTTCATAATTTACTTTTATTTATAATGATACAAAGATAATGCAAAGATACAATAATGTTACGACTTTGGCAATACCTAAAAATAAGGTTTTAAACCCAAATCGGTCATTAGACCACAATGTTCAAAAATTCTTGCACATTTATATAAATAATGTGGGTGGCAGTTGGTGAGTTGCTATTAAAAAGACATACTAACCCACTATCACAAATAAACAAGGAGATTAGGCTGGAAGCCTATACCGAGCAGAGCGAGAGTAACCCGGGACGAAGTCTCGGGATTATAAACAAGGAGGGGACGGCTGTCTGGAAGACAGTACCAACCGACAACCAATAACCAACAATCGACGCAATAAGGTTTGTCTGGAAGACAATACCGAGCAGAGCGAGAGTAACCCGGGACGAAGTCTCGGGATTATAAATAAGGAGGGGACGGCTGTCTGGAAGACAGTACCAACCGACAACCAACAACCGACAACCAATAACCAATAACCGACAACCAAAAGTCTATTATGGTTCACTTAAAGACATAAAAGATAATAGCTAAGCACTGCATAACAGTCGCTTAGCTATTTTTTTGTTGTCTTTTTTTATTTTACTGTGAAGTTCAAAGTATCGACTTCTCTGCTGTTAGCTCCTACCATGATTTGGAAGTCGCCAGGTTCTATCACGTGTTTCAATTCTATATTGTAGAATTTGAGCATATCTGGTGTGATTTCAAAACGTACTTCTTTGCTTTCTCCAGCTACGAGGTGGATGCGCTGGAAGCCTTTTAATTCCTTTACAGGGCGAGAGATACTTGCCACCATATCACGAATATAGAGTTGCACTACTTCATCGGCATCGCGGGCTCCTGTGTTTTCTACGGTGACAGTGGCTGTTATCTTTTTCCCATTCTGCCATTCCGTTGCTTCTTGGTTGCCGTTGATGTCTGCTTCCTGACTGCTCAGTTTGAAGTTGCTATATTCGAAAGTGGTATAGCTCAATTATTGAAACAGTTGCGGATTTGAGAAAATAATAGATACTTTCTGCTCGATTGTTGTGTTTTATAACATTGGATGTATTAACATGACAAACGACTAAACAACCAGATAACAAAACAACTATGTAATACTGTTATATTGTCACGCTTTGAAACGCAAAAATGTTAACTGTTATCTGTTATTTGTTACGCTTAGGAATGATGTCATTGACCTGTCCTCGTGACAATAGAATAGCTGAAAAAAGCAAAGGGAAAACCATAAACTGATATGTATGTTTTTCCCTAAAAGCATTGGGGGAGATTCCCTGTAATAAGAATGTAGTACTCTTTTAACTGCTAATTAAAATCCTTGTAACCCTTTTGACACATTATATCCCTACCTTTGCACCCGAAATTTAACAGGTACCACCCCGAAAGGGGAAAGGTATCATCAACATTTAATAAAATATATTATAGTAAGATAAAGAAAAATGGAAAAGAAAGTATCGGGTAAGCGTAGCAGCATGAATGGCTTTGCTATGATGAAAGGTAGAGTAGCTACTGTAGTTTTGGCTTCGGCTTTATTGTTGGGTGGAGGCTTGGCTGCACAGGCGCAAAACGCAGCATTAACAACCTGCTCTCAGAGTGCAGCAACCGCCATTCCGCAGAATCCTAACTGGAAGGTGAATGCTGCTGAATGGCAGAAACTGAAGGGTGAAATCACCCTCTACATGACCAATGATATGGGACGCAATGGCTACTACGACCAGAAGTCTATCGCCGAACTGATGGGCGAGATGGCGGGTACGGTAGATCCGGAATGTGTACTTGCCGTGGGCGACATCCACCATTTCAATGGTGTGGCTTCTACCCAGGACCCTCTGTGGCTTACCAATTACGAATGGGTTTATTCTCATCCCGACCTGATGCTCGACTGGTTCCCGGTTTGTGGCAACCATGAGTATCGTGGTAATACTAAGGCTTTTATGGACTACGGCAAGGTGAGCCGCCGCTGGATGATGCCAGCCAAATATTACACCAAGGTGTTCGACCACAAGGGAACCACCGTGCGCGTCATCTTCCTCGACACCACACCCCTCATCGATTCCTATCGCAAGAATCCGGAAATCTATCCTGATGCCTGCAAGCAGGATGCTGAGGCTCAGCTCTCCTGGCTCGACGAAACTCTGAAGAATGCCAAGGAAGATTGGGTCATCGTGGTAGGCCATCATCCTATCTACGCCTACACCACGAAGAAGGAGAATGAGCGTCTCGACATGCAGAAGCGCCTCCTTCCTATCCTCCATAAATATAATAATGTGGCGATTTATGCCTGCGGTCACATCCACAACTTCCAGCACATCCAGAAGAAGGGCGATAACATCGACTACGTAGTCAATTCCTCTTCATCTCTGGCTCGTCCTGTGAAGCCTATCGATGGCACCGTGTTCTGCAGTCCTGCCGATGGTTTCTCTGTATTTACAGCAGATAAGAAGCAGCTCAGAATGTCGATGATTGACAAGGATGGAAAAATCATCCACACGATTACAAAGAGTAAGTGAAGAGCAAAGAGTAAGTGAAGAGCAAAGAGTAAGTGAAGAGTAAGTGAAGAATTCAATAGCGATATAGATGAAAAGATTCTTACTGAGTGCGGCACTTCTTGCCGCTGCAACTTCCGCCATCCAGGCACACACGCTGGATGGTATTGTTAAGGATAACAAAACGGGCGAACCCCTCATCGGAACCGTAATCCGGGTAAAGGAGCTGCCCAACGTGAGTACCACCACCGGACTTGATGGTACTTTCACCCTGCATGAATTGCCTGATAAAGGCAAGTTTACCATCATCGTTTCCTACATGTCGTACAAGACTAGGGAGATGGTAGTGGATGTAGCTAAGAAAAACAAGGTGGATATTCCGATGGATGAAGACCTGAAGCAGTTGGGCGAAGTGGTGGTTACCGGTCATCGTGAATACCGCAGCGACCGCAGCGCCATAGAAACCGTGAAGAATGCCGGCAACGTGCTCAACGTGATGAGCCAGCAGAGCATCCAGCTTTCGCCTGATGTCAACGTGGCGAGCGTTCTGCAGCGAGTATCAGGTGTAACCATGGAGCGTGATGCATCGGGCGAAGCTTCCTACGCCATCCTCCGAGGCATGGACAAGCGGTACAACTACACCCTGGTGAACGGCGTGAAGATTCCTAGTCCGGATGATAAAAACCGTTACATCCCATTGAATATCTTCCCTTCAGATCTGATGGACCGCCTCGTGGTTTCCAAGTCTCTGACTGCCGATATGGAAGGCGATGCAGCCGGCGGCGTGGTGGATATGGTGATGAAGGATGCCCCATCCCGCTTCCAGATTCAGGCGAATGCTGCCATCGGAGCAAGTGATTATTTCTGGAAGGATGGCAGGAATTATCTTATCAGCAACCGCTCTGATTATACAAAGAAATCTCCTTACGAGGCTTTCGGAAAAGACTACAAGGCGCAGATGAGCGATTTCAAGAACGGTCCCGTTCAGTTGAAGAGCCATTCCATGCCATCTCCTAATTTTATAGGAGGCTTGAGCATCGGCAACCGCTTCTGGAACGACCGCCTGGGCGTGATGCTTGCCGGAAGTGTGCAGAATGTTTTCCGTGGCACCGAGCGCACCTACAATTCCGTAAAGATGGCTTCGGGCGAGCAGGCCATGTACATTTCCAATCTGCAGCATCGCTACTATAGCATCCACGACCTTACTGCGGGTGCTCATGCCAAGTTCGACTTAGCCCTGCCTGGCCACAAGCTGGAATGGTACAACATGTATGTGCGCACCAACTCCAAGGGCACCAGATACAACAATAGCGTCAACACCGAATACATCGGAGCCGACAGCTACACCCAGGACGATGAGGTGCGCTCTCTTTCAACCACCCAGAGCATCTTTGCCACCAATCTGAAGGGTACGCATTATCTTACCAAGGATTTTACCGTAGATTGGTCGGGTGTATTCTCGCAGGCTAAGGAGGAAGATCCGGATAGAACTTACGTCACCCTGACGAATACCGTGAGCAGAAAAGTCGAGAATGGTGGCGATGCCGTTTCGGGTTCCATCTGGGTGGGCGACAAGAACATCACCAAGACCCTGCCTAAGAGTGCCGAGCGCCGATTCCAGCACAACAAGGATACCGACTGGGCGGGGTACATCAACCTCTCTTACGATACCCACTTCGCCAACGATGTGGAAGCACTCTGGAAGGCGGGAGCGCAGTATCGCAGAAAGGAACGCAGCAACAGATATTATTCTTACATCTTCAATCCTGCCGACATCTCGCAGCGATTGGATGGCAACGGAATAGACCAGTATGCCAACATCGATTGGGTTTGCAAGACTCCTTATTCTCAGGCTTCTCAGCTCAACTACGATTCCAAGGAGCACATCGGCGGAGCCTACGCCATGGTAACCCTGAAGAGCGAGGTGGGCGAACTGAATGCCGGTTTCCGAGCCGAGCATACCAACCAGATTTACACCATGCTCCAGCACTTCCGCAACATGGGACAGGTGGGCGAGCAGAGCTACTGGGATTATCTGCCATCGGCATCCATCAAGTGGACGCCAACCAAGAAGATGAACGTGCGTCTCTCTTACTATCGCTCCATCAACCGTCCGGGCTTCTACGAGATAGTGCCTTATCAGATTCAGGGCGAGGAGTATCAGGAAAAGGGTAATCCAAACCTGAAGCGTGCCCGCATCGACAACATCGATCTGCGCTGGGAGTGGTTTCCAAGCAAGACCGAGCAGATCTTGGCAGGCGTGTTCTATAAGTATCTGAAGGACCCTATCGAGCAGGTGTTCGTAACATCGGATGGCAAGATTGGCGCCGGAACCGATGCCTACTACATGCCGGATAACCTGGGTAATGCCAAGAACATGGGATTTGAAATCGACCTCATCAAGTACATCCGCCACTTCGGAGTGAAGGCGAATTATACTTACACCCATTCTGAAATCACCACCTCGAAGCGTGAGTACAAGGAGGGTAGTGCCGAGTATAAATCGGGCGTAACCCAGACCCGTCCGCTGGTTAACCAGGCTCCTCATACCGCCAACATCTCCTTATTATATAAGGATACTGAGAATGGCTGGAATGCGCAGCTTGCCTCTTCCTTCACGGGCACCAAGCTCGCCCTGGTTTCTCCTTTCAAGGATGCCGACCAGTGGGACAAGGCGATGTTCGGTCTCGACCTGAGTGCCGAGAAGCAATTCAAGAACGGCATCTCCATCTTCTTCAAGGCAAACAATCTGCTCGATGCCAAGCGCGAGAGATACTTGAAGACCGTAAACAAGAGCAACCTGGAGTATGAGGGTCAGAAGAGCGATAAGACCATCGTGGGAACTTATCAGTATGGCAGAACCTTCCTGCTGGGAGTAAGATATAAGCTTTAAGAGGTAAAAAAGAAAAAAGGAAAATAATGAAAAAGATAAATACTTTAGCAGCTTTGCTTATGATGGCAGCTGCAATGTTCTCCACCTCTTGCGAGAACGATAATATCAATCCATACGATTACGTGAATAATGGCGGTAATGGAAGTGGAAACAACGAGAATCAGGGTTCTAAGGATGTCATTACAACGAAGGTGGCAGAATATCCTGTAGGTTCTGTGGTTTGGAGCAAGGATACCACCCTTAGCGAGAGCGTTGAGATTCCTGTAGGAACATCGCTCTACATAGAGCCGGGCGTAACCGTTACCTGCAAATCAGAGGTTCAGGTACCGGTAGAGATTGTGGTATTGGGCAATCTCTATTGCCTGGGAACTGCCGAGAAGCCAGTTACCATCACTTCTGATACCAAGAAGCCGGCTGATTGGGGCGGCATCATCTGCGGCTACAATTCAGAAGAGGTGGTACTCAACCACGTGGATGTAGGCTATGCCGGTGCTACTCCTACCGAGAGTTCAGCTTCTTTCCAGAACAAGCTTTTCAAGACAACCATCGATGGTGGCGTGCCAGCCTTCCACTTCTGTAATGTGAACGGCAAGTTTGTGATGGCAAACAGTTTCTTCCATGATAACTACAACGACCAGACTTACTTTACCGGTGGTAACGGCGTGATTATCAATAATATCTTTGCCGATAGCGGAAATGCAGCCGATGGCGGCGAGGCCATCAACGTGAAGGCAGGTTGCAAGCTCGATGTAGCCAACAACATCATCTACAACGCCTGCACCAACGCCTTCAAGCTTTCGAATGCCGGAAATAGCGAGGTGATTCCTCTCTCAGAGATGACCGCCTACAA
The DNA here is from genome assembly GCA_934256705.1 of uncultured Prevotella sp. Lineage (GTDB taxonomy): Bacteria > Bacteroidota > Bacteroidia > Bacteroidales > Bacteroidaceae > Prevotella. The sequence goes on along the minus strand of CAKQPF010000002.1, from coordinate 89,805 downwards.
TAACACCATCATCAACTGCGGCTGGCGTCGTTCCAAGAACAAGAAGGGTGGTTCTGTCTGGGTAGAGAAGGCGGCGAAGCCAATCTTCGTGAACAACCTCATCTACGATTCCCGTTTCGGACTGAAGCAGCCAAAGAAGGATGGTGCAGATATGGAGCACAGTCGTCTTACACCAAACTACTACTTCGCATCTACAGAGACAGGCGTAGCGCAGATGGCGAAGGGTGCAGAGCTCGGCATCTGGTTTGATACCGACATCAAGAGCAGCGTGGCAGGTCAGTTCAATCCACTCTTCAAGAGTTTTAAGCAGAGCGAGAAGATGAACATCAATTGCGAGATAGATGATGTAGCCCAAGGTGCTCCATTGACATTCGACAAGACCTGGAATTTCGAATATCAGGCAGGAAGTCCTGCTCTCTCAGGAGGTGTAACCGATTTTGCCCGTCTCTTCCCAGAGGGTCTGCCATTCTTCGGCATGAAGAAGGTGAATTTCCTGGATAAGAATAACGACCAGAACTATTACTTCGCCGCTCCATTGCCAAGCGCAAGATTCGGAGCGTGGCTGTAGGATGAATATAAAAGGAAAAAGCGTGCAAGCCACATCATAGTCGCCTGCACGCTTTTTGTTTTTTTATCCTTTTTAAGTAGGTAATCAGAATTATTTTTACTCAACTTTCGCAAGCAATAAATAGCCCCTCAGTCCCCACTGCCGTGGGGAAGTGTAAAATATCAATGTTTAATATTGTGGTTTTGTTGTTTTGTGGTTTCGTAATTTTGTTGAATGTATAAACAATGCAATCAACAAAACAACCAGACAACACTAACGTATTTTTATTTATTGATATTTTATTTCTGATTAGTAGTATGTTAGCTACTTGCGAAAAATCAGTTATTTTACAGTGAAGTTCAAAGTCTTGACTTCTCTGCTGTTAGCTCCTACCATGATTTGGAAGTCGCCAGGTTCTATCACGTGTTTCAATTCTATATTGTAGAATTTGAGCATATCTGGTGTGATTTCAAAACGTACTTCTTTGCTTTCTCCAGCTACGAGGTGGATGCGCTGGAAGCCTTTTAATTCCTTTACAGGGCGAGAGATACTTGCCACCATATCACGAATATAGAGTTGCACTACTTCATCGGCATCGCGGGCTCCTGTGTTTTCTACGGTGACAGTGGCTGTTATCTTTTTCCCATTCTGCCATTCCGTTGCTTCTTGGTTGCCGTTGATGTCTGCTTCTTGGCTGCTCAGTTTGAAGTTGCTATATTCGAAAGTGGTATAGCTCAAACCATAACCAAAAGGATAGAGTGGGCCATTGCTTACATCGAGGCAGTTGCTGGCATATTTGGCGAACTTCTTGTTGTCGTCAGGCACTGGACGACCTGTGTTCTGATGGTTATAATAGATAGGCGCCTGTCCTGTGGTTTTAGGCATGGAAGTGGTGAGTTTACCCGATGGCACCTTGTCACCGAAAATCACGTCGCAGAGAGCATCACCCATCTCTGAGCCACCAAACCATACGTTCATGATGGCAGGTACATATTGTTTTTCCCAAGAGAGCACGGTAGGACGACCTGCAAAATTGAGGAGCACTACGGGCTTACCCAATTTTACGAGTTCTGCTAAGAGTTCATGCTGCACATCAGGCATCTCCAGATTGGTGCGGCTACCACATTCGCCACTCATGTCAGCACTTTCTCCCATGGCACATACTATCACGTCAGCCTCTTTCGCTATCTTTAGAGCCTCTTTCTTCAGTTCATTCTCATCGCCCCAATTGAGCGGTTTGTCAAATTCGCCGTTCTTTTGCAGTTGTTGGTTTCTCCAGATATTGCATCCTTGTGTATATAATAAGGTGGCTTTTCCCTTTAGAGCATTCTCCATTGCTTCTTTGATGGTGGCGTATTTTTCAGGTGTCTGTGCTACGCTCCATGTACCGGCAATATTGTTTCGTGTGTCTGCAAGTGGGCCTATCAGTGCTATTTTTCCTTCTTTCTTAAGTGGCAGGATGTTACCTTCGTTCTTCAGGAGTACGAATGTTTTTGCAGCAACCTCGCGTGCCACCTTTCTGTTTTCCAGAGTGTATATTTCATTCTTGCTGCGCTTGATGTCGCAATAACGGTAAGGGTCGCTGAATAATCCCAATTTATATTTCGCTTCCAATATTCTTCGGCAGGCAATGTTGATGTCTTCTTCGCTTACTTTACCTTCTTGTATGCTTTGTGTGAGATGCTTGACAAAAGCATTTGAACACATGTCCATATCAGTACCTGCTTTCAGTGCCTGTTCAGATGCCTGTTTGAGGTCTTTAGCAGTTCCGTGTTTCAATATCTCAGCAATAGATGCGTAGTCTGTAACCAATAGACCCTTGAAGCCCCATTGCTTTCTCAATACATCGGTCATCATCCATTTGTTGGCTGTAGCAGGTATATAGTCGATAAGATTGAATGATGACATCACGCTGCCTACACCTGCTTTTATCACTGCCTCATAAGGTGGCAAATATTGGTTCATCATGCGTACTCGGCTCATATCTACCGTGTTATACTCTTTTCCACTCTCCACGGCTCCGTATAGAGCAAAGTGCTTCAGACAAGCCATGATGCGGTTATTACTCAGTATTTTCTCTGTGCGCATATCTGTGCCTTGATATCCCTGTGTCATGGCAGCACCGAGTACACCGCTCAAGTAAGGGTCTTCGCCATTGCCTTCGCTAATTCTTCCCCAACGTGCATCAAGTGCGATGTCCACCATTGGAGAGAAAGTCCAGTTGATACCATCTGCGCTTGCCTCTTTTGCAGATATTTCACCAACAGCCTTCATCGCTTCGGTGTCCCAAGAGCAGGATAGTGCAAGGGGGATTGGAAACATGGTTTCGTAGCCATGAATCACGTCCATGCCTACAAGGAGAGGAATTCCGAGACGGGTATTATTGATGGCAATATCTTGTAAAGCCTTGATTTTTTCAATACCTTTGATGTTGAAAACACCTCCCATGTTACCTTGTGCGATATCGCTACCCACTTGAGTATTGATTGCGCCACCTGTTGTGATGTCACCAGCTACCATTAGGTTCAGTTGTCCAATCTTCTCTTGTAGTGTCATTTCTTCCATGAGTTGGTCAACATATTCCTTCATGGGTAGAATCTTGCCTTTCTTGCTTGTAGTTGTTTGCTTTTTCTTTGGGGTTGCAGTATGGGCTACAGTAGGTGTGCCCATAGAGCCAACCAATAGAAACATTAGTGATAAAAGTACTGTTTTCATTGTTTATATTGTTTAGTGTAATAGATCGTTATGTGACGATAGTGCAACCGAGCGCAATAAAGCTTGCTTTTAATTGCCGAGGTGCCGCCTATCTTCTGCAAAGATATATAAAAAAATCGATATTAAGCATGATTATAATGTCAAAATGTGTATATTATTTTGCCTTTCTTTTATTGATGTGCTTGATAATTAGTTTGTTAGGAAAATCTAAGGAATAGCGAAAAGTGGATATGATAAAGACTGAATATGTGATAAAAGCTGCAAATTTAGTATGGTTGATTTGGTTGTTTCTAATATTTATATTACTCAACTTTCGCAAGCAATGAATAGCCCCTCAGTCCCCACTGCCGTGGGGAAACGTAAAATATCAATAGAGAAAAATAAAGAAAAAAATAGAAAAATATATTTGTTTATTTTTATTTATTGATATTTTATCTGCTTGGTACTGTCTTCCAGACAGTCGTCCCCTCCTTATTTATAATCCCGGGACGAAGTCTCGGGACTACAACTAAGAAGAAAAGAGCTGTCTGGAAGACAGTACCTTATAGATAAATTCCTTCGCCTTTAGATCCTTCGACTTCGCTTTCGGCTCCTTCGCCGCATTCAAAGGAAATAAGGATTACGTTATAATGTTCGATTAGGGATAATACAAAAAATTCCCCCTCCTGTCTATTCCATTGGATGACTGGAGGGGGATTTTTGTTATTGCATTGCAAATTTTTTGTTATTGCATTGCAAGATCTTGGCTATTGCATTGCAAAAGCTATGCTATTGCATTGTAAAAGCTATGCTATTGCATTGTAAAAGCTATGCTATTACTTGGTGATTGCTATGCGGCTGTCCTGCAATTACTTAGCGATTTTGATGGCATTGCCGTCAGAATAGATGACGATATAAATCTTTCCTGACTGCATCTCGGCGCGTGAGGATAGCTTTCTGCCCGTGATGTCATAGATGGCGGTGACTGAAGGGGCAGCGTTGACGTCGTGGATGCCGGTGGATGAGACGTTGATGGTCACGGCATTCGATGGTGAACTCTCGCCAAAGTTGCCGACAGCGCATACGGTATATACGTTGTCGCCAGCTGATGGCGCTTGATCGATGTAGTCGTTTGTGGCAGTGTGGGCTATCTTCACGCCGTTGCGGTAGATGTCATATCCGGTGATGGAGAGGTCGCCCTCGCCCATTATCTCGAGATTATCTATCTGCCAGTAGTATGCCAAACCAGTGTTGTCGGTGTCATAGCAGTGGAATCTCACCTTCATCTGCTCTGCCTTGTATGGTGTGAGGTCGATGGTGATGCGTGTATATTTTCCTGCTGTCGCCTTGTCCTGATCGGTGCGTGCATTGAATACCGGTGTCCATGTCGCGCCATTGTCTGACGATACCTCTACGTTGTAGTAAGGTGGATTGGCAGGGGTGCGTCCTGCGCCGTTGGTGCGGGAATAGAATGTCATTGTATTACCGTTGGCGAAAGCCTTGGATGTGAAGTATTCGTCCTGGTGGATGTCATTCCATGCTGCATATACTGTGGCGGCATAGTTGCCTTCGTATGAGCGGTAGAAGCCCTTGTCAGGGTTGCATTTCTCCCATCTCCATCCGCGGTCGCCTGATGTTTTTATCTCCCAGCCGTTAGGATTGTCAGGGTTTTCAAAGTCATCATATATCAATCGCTCGCCTACTGTCGCCTTGCTCCATGTGAGATGCACGGCATTGCCTGTGAGATTTGCCTGCAGAGCCGACGGTGCGGTGACTGACTTTGACTTCTGTATGACGCATATCTGTACCTCTTCGCCCGATTTTGTCTGCACGGTGAAGTAGCCTATGCGGTCCTTCGGCGTGTCGTTGTCGATCTTTGTGGTAAACTTGATGCAGTCTCCGTCAGCGTCTTTCACGGTCTTCACCGACAGCCATTCCGCTGTCACGGTCGGTGCGATGATGGAGTATTCCTCCGTGGTATATACTTTCACGGTGGCAGAGCAGTCGGCAAAGCCAGGCATGGTCACTTTGTTCTTGTCCACCTTGAGGCTCACGGTGATGGGCTGCAGCTGGAACGAGATGGTCTCGCCGCATGAAGAGATGTCTGTGATGGCGAACGGGGCTTCCTTTCCGTCGCTGTAGAATGGTCTGATGTCAGCGTCGCCTCCGAATGCCGGGCGGCCGTTGTCGATGCTGAATGCTGCCTTTGATATGTCTCCGTCAGCCGTGACGGTGCCACCTGGGCGGAAGATATACTGCTCGTCGAGGCGTGTGGAGCCGTTGTAGTTGACGTTGCCACCGGTATATTGCGGGCAGATACGGTAGATGATGAGGCCTGAAGCGGGAAGGTTGGCATCGCATCCGTCCTTCTTCCTGTATTCCACCACGAAGTATTCGTCGCTGCCTATCGGCTTTATCTTGTATGCTATATTGTCGGTTGTCGTGCCGCTTAGAGGGTTGAGGGTGTAAGTCCCAGCCTCTTTGATTTCCGGAATCTGGTCTATCCATTTGCAGTAACGCATCTTGGTGTAGGCTGTCATGCCCTGTGGTGTGATTTGATTGTCGGACATGAGGTCCCATACTCCTACAGGATTGAGCAATCCGGAGACGTGATAGAGGTCGTATGTGCCGAGAGAATGGCTCATCTCATGGCAGAGCACTCCGGTATTGAGCGTGATGCCGTCGAGCTGTGAGCTGAATCCGTTTGCCCCGTCGAACACCATTATGTAGCTGGCGAGCTTCTTTCCTGCGATGTAAATGGCTTTCTCTTCCGGCAGTGCGAGATCCTTTCGCTGGGGCCAGAGTATGCCTCGCTTGGCGCTTAGTTCGGAGTTTCCGCTGAAGATGATGCAGAGATTGTCCACGAATCCGTCGCCGTCGGTGTCGATGGAAGCGCCTTTTCCGGTCATGTCATTGCTGAGATAGCCGGCTATTTCCCTTACGAGAGCCTGCATTCTGGCTTCTCCTGCCACGTCGTCAGTGTAGCCTGTAGGGCGTAAGGTGGGCTCATATTTCTGGTAATAAGCCCTCTCGTAGCTTGCGCGGTAGCTCTTCAGCTCGGTGTCGGTGGCGGGAAGGAACATGCTTTTCCATTTCAGCTGCTTGTATGAAGCCTTGTAGAAATAGTTATATACGGAGTTGTCGGTTTCCTTTTCGCTGCCGAAGAGAGTCTGATAATTGCTCAAAGGCTTGTCGAAGATGTCTGCGTCTTCGTCGGCAAAGCGTACGAAACAGACGATATTGCTCTTCTCTCCCTTGTTGTCATTGAATGCCTTTGCGGTGAGGGGGAGGAGGAATGTCAGGAGGAGGAGAAACTTGGGGTAATTCATAATTCTTGATTCATAATGAATAATTATATCGGGCGGTAACGCGCCCGACACAGTGGCCTTCTTTCAGAAATAGGTAATAGGGAATAGGTAATAGGAGATTACCTTTGTTCGCTTGAGATAACCTGTGGAAGAAACCATAAGAGACAATGCTAATCTCCTATTCCCTATTACTATTCCCTATTCCCTAAAAAACTATTTCACCACATACTTCTTGCCATTAGTGCCGATAGCGATGCCCTTGTATGCACCGTTAACGCGCTGACCAGCGATGTTGTAGCGTATCTTTACTTCGTTGTCAGCATTGATGTCGCTGATACCTGTAGGGTCAGCAACGCTGAAAGTGGTGGTCTTGAAGATGTTGCTTCCAGAGAATTTGCTGAATGCGTCGGAAGTCATGGTGACGTAAACTGCGGTCTGCTGTGTGAGGACTGTTATCTTTCCGTCAGCCACGGTGTAGTCAGTACCTTCTGTGAGTGCTGTCTTGTCTGCCTTTACGAGGGCATACTTGGTGTTGAGTGCAGCGCTGGTCTGTGCAGAGAGGTCGATGACATCCTTGACATTGTATGACTCCTTGACAGCGAGGTCAGCCTGAGGAGCATAGTTGTAGCCCTTAGAAGTGAAGATAGGGAGTGTCTCCAGTGTCATGCAGTTCTTGGAAATGTTGAGGGTCTTGATGGTTCCGCCTGCAGGCATGGTGAATGACTTGATCTGATTGCCGAGGAGGAAGAGTGAACCTCCGCTGAGATTATCGAGCTTGGAAGCGTCGAAGCTGGTCAGTTTGTTGTTGTTGAAGCTGAAGTAAGGCTTGTTTGCCTTGTTCTCACCGAGGTTTACTTCAGTGATACCCATGTTGAGGGCATACACGCTTGCGAGTGAAGTATTGCCGGAGAGGTCGAGAGCACCTTCAAACTTGTTGTCGGAAATCTTGAGATAATTGAGTTTGGTATTCTTTGTTAAGTCGATAGATGTGATGAGATTGTTTGTCACATCGAGGCGTTCGAGCGCAGTATTCTTTGTGATGTCGAGTGCGGTGAGCTTATTATTTTGTGGTTCAAGTTTCTTGAGCGCGGTGTTATGTGTCACGTCAAGTGTAGTCAACTTATTGCCAGAGAGGAAGAGCTGTTCGAGAGCTGTAGCCTTAGAGAGGTCGATGGATGTGATTCCAGCGCCGTCAACTTTAGATGGGCATTCGAGATAAACGAGATTGTCGGCATATATCTTTACTTCGCCAGTCACTTTGCCGGTGATTGCGGTCTGGTTCCATCCGTCGAAAGCAGCCTCGATATTAGTCTCTTTCTTCACGCCATCACCCCAGTCGATGCTTACCTTACCAGGAGCGCTGAGTGCTACGTTCACTTCTCTTTCGGTGTCGCTTGTCTCAGCAGTGAATTTCACAGTGTAGTCATTGCCTGGTTCAGGAGTTACCTCGCCGCCTTCTTCATTCTTTGTGGTGGTGACAACTTTAATTCCGTGGATATATACCTCGCCCTTAGTGATGTTTCTGAAATATACATACACTGGTTTGTCGGACTTGATGGTGATGTTGTCATTACCATTTGTTTTGGTTTCGAGACCAGTCTTTGTAGTGTTGCCTGCATTAGCGAATGCACCAAACATAGGTGACCATGCCCCTCTTACCTGATAATCGGTGAATGTAGTGCTGATATCAGTAGTACTGCATAGCTGAAAACCGACCTTACTTTCACATGAGACATTGATTGACAGTTCGGAGCAGGAAGGCATCATGATGAGAATACCTCCACCATTGGTTTGCATAGCTGCAGATGCAGCAGGCAGGATGATAGCACCCTTCTTGTAGCCTTCAGTGCCAAGTTCGCCACCTTTGCCAAATCCGATAGCGTCAGGATCTACAGTGGTCTGAGGGTAAGTAGGTACTTGGTCGGCATATACCAACTGGATTTTCTTACCGTTAGGGTCAGCCTTGTAGTTGTCCTCGTCGCAAGTGCCTACGTATTTATCTACCTTAGCCTGTGTGTCAAACCATAGCCATCCGTCCTTGTCGATGTCGGAGGCACTGAACAGGTTATAGTTCTGCGCTGTTGCGCTCATGGCACAGAGGATGAGTGCCATCATAAAGTAAAACTTCTTCATAGTGTTTCTGTTTTTTGTTTGTTTTTGTTGTTGTATTATAATCAGCCGGTGACGCGGCTGACACAGTGGCCTTATTTAGTGAAAAGTGAAGAGTGAAAAGTGAAGAGTGAAAAATTGCGCTGACGCGGTTTGGTCTTCAAGGTAATGGGGAATAGGGAAAAGGTAATAGGAGATTACCATCGTTCGCTTGAGATAACCTGTGGAAGAAACCATAAGAGACAATGCTAATCTCCTATTCCCTTTTCCCTATTCCCTATTCCCTAAAAAAATAAAACACATTACTGCTCTGTCCATCCCGGATTCTGCTTGACTCCGTGGTACTTTATCTCGCTCCAAGGGATAGGGAGATAGTACTGTTTGTCGTCAAAGACGCGGACGCGCTTCGGGAAACGGTTGACATTGCTGATGGTGTATTTTGTGGCAGCCACCTCATTGTTGACCATGGTGATGTCCACTCTCATGCCTTTCAGCGGGTTTGTCTCGCCGTTCATTCTCTCCTTTGCTATGCCCCAGCGGAAGAGGTCCCAGTAAGTGGTCTCCTCGAATGCCATCTCCACGCGTCTTTCATTGAAGATATTGTCCCATGAAATGGTGGTGAGCTCAGGCATGTGGACGCGCTTTCGTATCTCGTTGACGTATTCCAGTGCCTTGTCGGTGTCGCCCAGACGGAAGCATACCTCGGCATAGTCGAGCAGAGCCTCGGCATATCGCCAGATGATATAGTTCTGCTTGCTGGCGTAGGTCTCGTCATTGTCGATGGTCTGTGACTCGTCCACGAACTTTCCGAGATAGTAACCGGTCATCGTTACGGCAGCAGAAGTGGAGGTGCCATACGGTGTAAGGTCCACTCCTGCAGTGCGATTGGTGTAATGGATGTCCATCACATGGTTGCGGAAAGTGCAGCCATCATAGAGCACATTGGCATAGAACCGGTAGTCGCGGTTGTCATACGGGTGCTTAGGGTCATAGGTCTTGCCTTCCTGCATTCCGTATTCGTCCACATGGTTCTGCGTAGGAGTGTAGGCTGCTGTGGTGCCTGTGAAGTATGGCGAGCACGCATCGCGGTCGAGCTTGTGTCCGAACTTGGTGGCGAAGTCGCCGTCATCGGAGTGCTGCACCTCGAAGATGGACTCCTGTGAGTTCTTCGTGAGGAATATCTTTCGGTATTCATCGCGTATTCCGTCCTGTGTGGTGGCGGTGATAGGGATGAGTGAATAGCGCTTGAGGGCGAAGAGGTCCTCGTATGCTTTCTTCGCTTTCTGCAGCATATCCTTCGACTGGTCGTCAGTGAAGCCGAGATATGGCGTCTCCTCGCTCTTGTTCTGGAACACTTCGGACGCTGCCCAGAAGTAGGTCTTTGCCTTCAGCATGAGCGCTGCACCATAGGTAGCTCGTCCTGTCTCCGTGGATGTGTAGGTCTGCGGGAGGTATTTCATGGCTTCGTCAGCCTCCTTCGTGATGAATTCCACCATCTCGGCGTAGCTTGCGCGCGGGAATTTCTCAGCGTTTTCGAGCGGGTTGTAGGTGTGGTCGATTATCATCACGCCTCCGAACATCCTCCACAGCATATAGTAATAGTACGCACGCATGAAGTGTGCTTCGCCGATGATGCGGTCTTTCTGCGTGCCGTTGGCTATGCTTCCGAGGTTCTCCAGGAGGGTGTTGATGGACTGTATCTGTGTCATGTGTCCGCTCCATATGTTCGCCGCCCAGTTTGTTATCTCCTGACTGCTGCCCTTCAGGAGGTCACCGTAGCCGGAATTGTAGTAGGAAGCCTTGCCTACTGAGATCTGGTCGCCGAACCATGGCATGTAATACCTTGACTTGCTCTTGACGAGGGATATGCTTGGCACGTATGTGCTGAAGCCATTGCTCATGCAGCGATACCATGAGTTCTCGTATTGGTCGAGCAGTTGGGGGTTGCTCCATACGGAATTCTCTGATATCTGGTTGATCGGCGCATCGCGGAAGATGTCGTCGCAGCTGGTCATTGTCAGGGCTGCGGCGGCAAGGAGCGCCGATGTCATGATGTTGTATATCTTCATATTGCTATTTGTTAGTGTTTTATTTCCGTGGGGGCGGGTCTCTTGCTTTCTTTTAGTGAAAAGTGAATAGTGAAAAGTGAATAGTGAAAAATCGCGCTGACGCGGTTGCGATAAGGACATCAACCAATCAACTAAACAACCAATCAACTAAACAACCAGACCACTAAACAACCAGACCACAAACCCACGGCTGTCAAATCATTAGAATCCGATATTGAGCGAAGCGCCGTATGAACGCTGTACAGGGTAGCCGCGCAGCGACTCCGGGTCCATGCTCTTGAGGCTGCTGATGGTGAAGAGGTTGCTTGCCTGCAGTGCGATGCTGAGAGATGAGAGGTTCATCTTCTTGACGGTCTTTGCAGGGAAGGTGTAACCCATGTTGAGCATCTTGAGTCTCACGAAGTTGCAGTCCTCGATCCAGAAGGTGGATTTCCTGCGGTTGTTGTCGTTGGAGGTGGCAAGCTTGACGCGAGGATACTTGGCATTAGGATTGTCTTCGCTCCATGAATCGGTCATGTGATACTTCTGGAACTTTGGCATAGTGCCGTTTTCGAGGGTGTAGGTGTCACTGATGTTCTGCTTGTAGCCCACTTCTCCCTGGAAGAGAGCATTGATGAAGAATCCCTTATACTGCACTCCCATGCGGAAACTGAGGTCCATGTCCGGGTAAGAGGAGTTCTTGACGAGGATATAGTCGTTGGAATCGATCACGTGGTCACCGTTCTGGTCGATGTACTTGATGTCGCCCGGTGCGAGTGTAGCGTTGCCCTGACCGTCCTGGTCGGTAGGCCAGTTGTCTATTTCCTCCTGTGACTGGAAGAGTCCGTCCGCCTGATACATCTGCCATACCATGCTGCTTGTGCCCTTGCGGCGCAGGTTAGGTGTCTGTGCGCTTTCGTCTCCGAAGTCAGTGTATTCGTCATCGCTCTTTGCAATGTTGACGGATACGTTGTATTTCAGCTTTCCGATGGTGTTCTTGTGGCTGATGGTGAGGTCCCATCCCCAAGCTTTCAGTTTGCTGAAGTTCATGGAAGGGTATGCTCCATCCACGCCGGTGGAAGGCGGGAAGAGGTAATCAGGGGCAGAAGTGATCTTGTTGGTCTCGTATCTGAGGAACCAGTCGAACGAGATACCTATCTTGCCGTTGAAGAGTCCGAGGTCAGCGCCTACGTTATAGTCGTGGGTCTTTCCCCATGTGAGGTCGGTATTAGGGTATGTCATGAGCGTGAAGCCCGGGCTGTAGTTGCCACTTGTCTTGCCGGAACTGCCGAATGAGTAGCCGTAGTTAGGCGATTCGGTGTAGTTCTTGAGGTAGGAATATGCAGAGACGAGTCCGTCGTTGCCGAGCCATCCGGTGGAAAGGCGCACCTTTGCGTTGGAGATGACCTTCTGGTTCCAGTTCTGGAAGAATTTCTCGTTGGACATTACCCATGAAGTGGATATTGAAGGGAAGAAGCCCCAGCGGTTGTCAGGCGAGAAATTGGTGGAACCGTCGATACGGAAGCTGAACTCGGTGAAGTACTTGCTGGCGTAGCCATACTTGAGTCTGCCGATCATTGAGGCACGCTCGTTGATGGATTCGTCGCCGTTGAGCTTGGATGACTTTGCCACGCCCATGGTTTCCGGCACGGAAGTCTTGTCGAGGTTCTTTCCGGTCATGTACTGGTTGTTGAGCCTTTGGTAGTTGACCACGAGTGTAGCGCCCACGTCGTGCTTGCCGAACTCACGGTTATAGTTGAGTCCTGCCTCATAGAGCTGGCTGCTGTATGCGCGGTCTGTCTGCTCCAGCGTGACCTTTGCCTTGGGATAAACGGTGTTCTGGTCGATGCTGTAGATGTCGTCATCGGCATCGTAGGTGTAGAGGGTGACAGGCTTGCTGAGGTTTTTCTCTATGCGGTGGTTGTTGTCGAACGTGCCGCGGAAGTAGGCATTGAGTCCCTTTACCCATGTAATGTCCCAGTTGAGGTTGGCAGTGAGCGTTGACATCTTGGTGTCATCCTTGCGGTAACCTCCGAGTCCACGGATGTTGATGAGCGGATTAGAGCCGTCGATGCTGGCGAGGCTGCCGTCTTCAAATTCGAGAACCTGTAGCGGGGAGTAGCTGTAAGCGGCGTCGATGGTGGTGTAGCTGCTGTTCTTGGCGTGGCTGCTGGAGCCTGTGTAATCTACGGAGAGCACGAGATTCTTAGCCAATGTGGCATCAATCTTCATGGAATAGTTGAGGCGGTTGCGTCCCACACCGCTGTAGAGTCCCTTGGAATCAGCGTAGCCGAGCGAGAGATAGTATCTCACGTCCTGGTTGCCGCCGCTTGCGGAGACGGCATGAGTGGTGGAATATCCGGTCTTGTCGAGGTAATCGAGCAGGTCCGTGTTGCCATAGACGTTGGGATTGGAGTGCAGGCGTATCTCTTCCAGCTGCTCCGGGGTGTAAGGTGCGAGTGTACTTGATGGGGTGTTGGCAATGGCCTTGTTTCTCAATACCGCGAAATCATAGGCATTGAGGAATTCAGGGAGCTTTGCAGCCTCCTGTACATTGTACTGACCACGATAGTTGACCTTGAGCTTTCCGCCCTTTCCGGCGCGCTTTGTCTGCACGAGGATTACGCCGTTGGCGGCACGCGAGCCATATACTGCTGCAGCTGCAGCGTCCTTGAGCACGGTGATGCTTTCGATGTCGTCAGGACTGAGGTCTGAGAGACGCGTCTCGCCGTCGGATGTATTGGTGCCGAAACGAGGCACACCGTCGATGACGAGCAGCGGAGCGGAGTTGATACCACGCACGTGGATGTCAGCCTCCTTGGCGGAACTCGGGTCGCCTGTGGTCTCAAGCACCTGCAGTCCAGCCACTTGTCCGGACAGAGCCTGACTGAGGTTTGACGTAGGCATCATGGTGAGGTCCTCCGCCTTGACGGTCTCTACGGCACCCGTGATGGAGGATTTCTTCTGCAATCCGTAACCTACTACGACGAGTTCGTCCAGATTCTGCGCATCCTCCTTGAGGGTGATGATGATGTCCTTGGTGTCTTTCATCTGCAGCTGCTGCGTCTTGTAGCCTATGTAGGACACGAGCAGCGTGCCTTTTCTGAAAGGAATGGAGAAAGCGCCCTCGACATTGGTGACGGTGGCTGTCTTGGTGTCTTTCCATGCCACCTGCGCTCCAATGACGGGTTCGCCACTATTGTCGATGACTTTGCCGCTCAGCACTTCCTGCGCGGCAGCCCACTGGCACAGGAGAAGCATGGCGATGAAAGCCATAGTCCTCTTGAGAGTGGGGAATGTTTCATTGTTCGTGTATTGTATCATATAGTCTGTTTCTGGAATTATGAAACGGATAAGCAAGCCGGTCAGGACCGTTTTTATGATAATGGTTTGATAAATAAAAAAAACTTATATTATAAAAACGATCCTGACCATTTGCTGTATTATATCTTGAAATGCTTCTCGATGAGCATTATCTGATAGTTGTAATAATCGAGAGTGGTGCCTTTTGCCGCATTCCTGTATGTGCGGTACTTGGCGAGGACGCGCTTCAGCTGGCCTACCATCAATGCTCCGGTCTCGGTCTGGCTGAGAGCACTGCCTCCGAGATTGATGCGTGCGAAGGAAGAGAGCGAATGGCTGTCGCATGAGCAGCGTGGGGTGAGGGCAAGGTCATCAGCGTCGATGGTGGAGAGGTCCTCGTATGACTGGCTGTAGTCAGCGAAGCTGCTTGCGCTCTTCTTCGCTTTCTCAGGAGCGAGACCTGTGTTTGCCATCATGAGGGCAATGGCTTCAGACTGCAGGTTCTGCTCTGCCTCGCTGAGTTTGCCGGCAACAGGTGCCTTGAAGAGCATCTGTGCCACGTCGTTGAGGTAAGTCTCCACGGTGTAGTTGGTCTTTGCATCCACCATTCCGCTTTCCTTGATGCGGTAGAGCGCGGCAGGATTGTAGATGGAATTGATGGTGCGCTTGTAGAGCTTGTCGTTGTAATCGAGGTTCATCTCAAACTTGCCTATGAGCTGTGCAGGAGTGAGCCATGAGTTGAATGTGCGCATCTGGTTGAGCAGCCATGCCACAGTCTCCTTCTGCTTTGCGCGTGGAGTATATACCTTGCCGGTCTTCTGGCCGTCGCCCTGACGCACTTCAAAGTACTCTATGCCACCGATGTAGGCTGCCACATGGTTGAGATAGCGTGAATACTGCTTGATTACCTCGCGGTAGAGGGTCTCGATGTCGTCGTATCTCTCGCCCTTTTCCATGCCCCACTGCTCGATGTTCTGCATGAGTATCTTCATGTTTGCGATGCCATAGTCGCTTGCCTTGATGTGGTCGTCGCCAAGGTCCTCAGTGAGGTCGGTAGGATCGACGGTGCCTAAGACCTGCTGAGCTCCGAAGCAGTACATCTTATCGTTAGCCTTCTCAGCAATCCACTTGTCGAGAACAGGCTTCTCGTCGTCAGGAGTCTTAGCTCCAGGGATGATGCGGTAGCCCCAGTTGATGGCATGGATGTCATATACTCCGATGAGCGGAGGAGTGAGCTTCACGCCGCGCTCAAGGTCGCCCGGCTGTGCCACGTAGTTGTTTCGGGCATAGTCCATGATACTTGGTGTGGTGCCGTAACGCTGTGTGAATGCAGGGTCGCGGAGGGAATCGACAGGGAAGGCGTAGCTGGCTCCCATATTGTGCATGAGTCCGAGTGTGTGGCCTATCTCGTGAGCGGCGGCGTATCTCATTGACTCGCACATCACGTCGTCGTCAAAGACAGGCTTTCTCACTCTCTTGTCGACGGCTCCGGTCTGTATGAGTCGCCAGTTGTGGAGCAATGACACGATGTTGTGATACCAGATGACGTCGCCCGTGAGGATTTCACCGGAACGAGGATCGACGTGGCGAGGTCCCATAGCGTTAGGAGTGGCAGTAGCGGCATACTTGAAGCAGCTGTAGCGCATATCGTCCGGGTCGAAGTCCGGGTCGTTCTTAGGATAGTCCTTTGCTATGATGGCATTCTTGAAACCGGCTTTCTCGAAAGCGATGTTCCAGTCCTCGATACCGGCCTTGATGGTGCCGCGCCATTTCTCAGGGAATGCGGAATCGACGTAGAAGACGATAGGCTTCTGTGGCTCCACGAGTTCTCCGGCGAGGTATTTCTGCATATCCTCCGGTTTTGGCTCCAGACGCCAGCGGCTGATGATGCCCTTGTCCTCCACCTTGTCCCTCTTTGACGAGAAGATGGTCTTGTCATTGTAGAAATATCCCACGCGGTTGTCCTGGTAGCGTGCCACCATCGGCTCGTCAGGCAGGATGAAGAGTGAGCGGTGTACCTTCACGGTGTATGGCTTCTTTATTATTCCGGTGGTCATGAATGAGAGGGTGCTCTCGATCTCGATGTTCTTCGGGAAAGCCTTCACCTGGTCGATACCTGAGGCATCGGCAGCGAAAGTGCCCTTGAGGGAGTTGCCGCTTCCCAGGAGCTTGGCCACCGGGGAATCCTGCTTGATAGGGGAGATGGAGGCCTCGTTTGCGCCGAAGAATGCGGTCACGTCGATGACAACGCTCTTGCCGTTTCTTGCTGCTATCTTGAAGCCCTTTATGCGTGGGTTGAGGAAATTCTTCTTGAAGGACGGTGCAATGGCATCGTTTGGGTCCACGGTGTCGCGGTGCTGCACTTGGTTGATATAGACGTTGCGCTCGTCTTTGGAGAACTGGATGAGCATCGGCGTGGTGATCATCTGTCCGGCTACGAAGTCCTGCGTGTCGCTGGTGGAAGCCATGCGGTTGGAGAGGATGTAATAGTGGGTGAAGGCATCCTCTGGCAGTTCAAAGTAGAGCTTGCCTTCCTTTGCCTTGTAGATGACCTTGAAGAGTCCCTCGTTTACCTTTCCGTCCTTGATTATCTTGGAATAGTCAGCGGAGTCGGTGTCGGTCTTTGCGGCTGTCATGGCCTTGAGGTCCACTTTCTTCTTCTTTTTCTTCGCGTCGGCGTTCATTCCGAATGCCGGAGCGAGCAGCATGGATGCTGCCAAAATGTACGCTGTTAGTCTCATCTGTGATGTTTTTCTTGTTGTTGTTAATTTTTTCCTTTGTTTGTATCTTTCTTTTTATCAGCCGGTAACGCGGCTGACACAGTGGCTTCTCTTTACCTTTAGTGAAAAGTGAAGAGTGAAGAGTGAAGAGTGAAAAATCGCGCTGACGCGGTTGCGGTGCCTTGCTGAGGGGATTGTCGCAAGAGAACGGAGGTATTCTCGCAGGAGAACGGAGGTATTCTCCTATTCCCTATTTCCTATTCCCTATTCCCTAATTTTCGGGCGGTAACGCGGCTGACACAGTGGCTCTTCGGTGTTTGTCTGATTGGGATTTTAGACTGTATTGTTTCAAGTGGGGGTTACTCTGTGCTGTTTGTGTCGGGGATTACGGATAGTGTGGGAACTGTGTCGGACGGTGGGGCGACAGGTTACGGATTGAAAGGGGCGTGATTGGTGGGTAATAACTATGCTTTTACGGCGTGATAACTATGTTATTGGGCGGTAAAAGCATAGCTATTGCCCTGCCCCCACTTTCTGACGGTCGGTCGGAAAAAAGTGTAAGTTATGGCGGCGGAAATGTTACGATCTGTAAGGGTTTTGATTTTCTCTACTCTTTCGGAGGCCTGTGCTTTTCCTTTCGGATGCTTGTGCTTTTCCTTATGGTGTCGGATCATGTTCCTTTCGGATGGTATTATTTCCCCTGCTTTCCTATTCTTTTTCCTCCTTTTTCTTCAGTGCATACTCTCTTGGCGTGATGCCGTACCTCTCTTTGAAGAGGCGTCTGAAAGTGTATTCACTGTTGTAGCCAGCCATTTTCGCTACTTTGATGTGGCTGTGTCTGCCCTGGTCGAGCAGTGCTACTGCTTTTTTGATTCGCAGGTCGTTGACGTAGTCTGCGAAACATGTGCCCATTTCCTCGTTAAGGTATGTGCTGAGATAAGTGCGGTTTGTACCTATTTCGCGTGCGAAATCCTCCATGTGGAGGTCAGGATTGAGATAGAATTTGCTCTTTTCTGCTTTCTTTAATACACGCGCAAAATTTTTTGGCTTAGGATTTCTCATAATGGCAAAATTGTGTACGGATATTATGACAGAATCTTTCGGTCTGTATGCTAATTTTGTGCAAAGATAATAAAAAGATTATGAATGTGGCATTCTTTTAACAAAAAAATCTATAAAGAATTGTATTTTTGTTGTTTTTACTTAATTATTGCTATTTCATGTTGACAATATCCGCCGGTAACGCGGCGGCGGAGACCCCCTCTTATCCCCCTGTGAGGGGGAGGCTGGTTACAGAGACCTCCCTTGAGGAAGAGACGCAAGGCGAAGAACGTATCTGGCCTCCCCCTCACAGGGGGATAAGAGGGGGTCTCGTTGTCTTTATCCCACGGCTCCGATGAACATGGTGCGGAGGAGGAAATGGTGGACTGACATGAGGGTGTAGCCTTTGTGGTGCCAGTCTTTTCCCCATGAGTTCTTGCAGATGAAGTGGAGGGTGGGGTTGCCTGTGGCGTGGTCGGTGATGTATGTCATTCCGGTTATTGCCATGGCGTGCTGGTCTGTGGTGGCGTATTGCTCGAATGCTTTCTGGCGCAGGTCGGTGATGCGGCGTATGTTTCCGCTCAGTGTGCCGTTTTCGTTGACGCTGATGTCTGTGGGGTCATCGTGGACAGGTCGCATGTCGCCTTCCCAATAGACGGGGTGATGCTGCCGGAGGGCGGTGATGACGGTGGAGAGCAGCGTGGTGACGGGGACGTTGCGGAAGCGGTGGCGGCTCCGGTTGTCGGGCAGTTCGAGGGGGAAGACGGTGCCGTAGGGATGGTGGGTGAATGATGTGAGCCACCGGAAGCGTATGCCTTGGAGGATGCTTCGGCCGAACTGGTGGGGCGTGTAGTGCATGCTGTAGAGGTAGAATCCTTGGCTGAGGTTGTGGGGAAGGCGCGGTAGGGCGGTCTCGATGATGTCGTCGAGACGCTGTAGGCGTGCCTTGGAGCGTACGGATATTTCCACCTTATTATATATATCGCGTGCGAGGGCTCGGGTGTTGGTGTGTTCGGGATGGTAATTGCTGTATGGCACCATGCCGTACTGCCGCAGTAGGCGGTCGGCTTCGGGTCCGATGCTGCGCATGGAGATGTGCCATTGTGCCTTGGTGAGGTAGCTTTGTCTGGCCTGTTCCTTGAGGTATGCCCTTTCGAGCCATAGGGGTGAGAGATTGAGTGAGTCGCCGTACTGCTCTATCCGTTCTGTCTCTATGCAGGCGAGGTATGCGTATATCCAGCATGCCTCTTCCTTTCCCTGGTCTTTGACCGGCGTTGCGGCGAGGGAGATGAGGGGCTTGCGGTGGGTGGGCGCTGGCTGGGGGGCGGGGCGCTGGCAGGATATGGCTGCTGCCAATATTATTATTATCTGGAATTTGTTCATATCATCGGGCGGTAACGCGCCCGACACGGTGGCGGGCTCTTGTTGTTCTTTTAGTGAAAAGTGAAGAGTGAAAAGTGAAAAATCGCGCTGACGCAGTCGGGGACCGCAAGCGGAAAGCGTAACCTCTCTTCCCCCAAGGGGGATAAGAGGGGGGCATCTTTACCTGATCATCTCCAGCAACTGGCGGCCGGTGATCTTTCCGCTCATGTCGGTTCCGTCGAGAACGTTGTCGGCAAGGTCACGCTTTCGTTCGTGGAGACGCTTGATTTTCTCCTCTATCGTGCCGGCAGAGAGGAAATGATATACGGTGACGGCGTTGCGCTGACCTATGCGGTAGGCACGGTCAGTGGCCTGCTGCTCGATGGCAGGGTTCCACCATGGGTCGAGATGGAATACGTAATTGGCGCGTGTGAGGTTGAGTCCGAGTCCGCCGGCCTTGAGTGATATGACGAAGACGGGGCATTTTCCTTCCTGGAACATCTCCACGAGTCTTTGCCTTTCCTTCACGCTTACGCCGCCGTCGATGTATAGATACGGCACTTTAGCCTTGTCGAGGGCTTTCTTGACGATGGAGAGGAATGACGTGAACTGGCTGAAGACGAGGACGGAGTCACCGCTCTCGACGATTGGTTCGAGGGCTTCGAGGAGTGCTTCGACCTTGGATGTCTTGCCTTTCCATGTCTTTTCGATGAGTGCCGCTGAGCATGCTGCCTGCCTGAGGCGTGTGATCTCGGCGAGGGTGTTGATGGATACCTTCTCGGAACCTTCGCTTTCGAGCATCTGCTCAGCCTTTTCACGTATCACTTCATATACTGCCATTTCCTCGTCAGAGAGGTCCACGGTCTGGTATATCTCGGTCTTTTCCGGCAGTTCGGCAAGCACTTTCTCCTTGGTGCGCCTTAACATGAACGGATGTACGAGGCGGTCGAGGTCCTTCTGCCTTGCCTTGTCGCCCGCAGTCTCGATAGGCAGGATGAAGCGGCGGCTGAAATCATCGTAGCTTCCGAGGAGACCGGGATTGACAAACTGGAAGAGATTCCACAGTTCGCCGAGGTGATTCTGCACAGGAGTACCGGTGAGCATGATGCGGTATCTGGTCTTTAGCTGCATGGCAACGCCGGAAGTCTTTGCTCCGCGGTTCTTTATGACGTGGGCTTCGTCGAGCACTGTGGTGGTCCATTGCTTGCTGGTTATCTCATCTTTCACTGAGAGCAGGAGTCCGTAGGTGGTGATGATGACGTCTCCGGCTTTGGCATCAGCGATGCAGAGGGAGCGGTTAGGCGAAAAATTGAGTATCTCTACATGGAGAGAAGGTGCGAATTTCTCGAATTCCGTCTTCCAGTTCGGCGCAACGGAAGCCGGTGCCACGACGAGGGCAGGACCTTCCTTTGCCTTGAAGAGCAGGTAAGCGATGGTCTGGACGGTCTTTCCCAGACCCATGTCATCTGCCAGCAGCGCTCCGGCACCCCATGAGTTGAGGCGTGCAATCCACTGGAATCCCTCCTTCTGGTATTCACGCAGGGTGGCGTGAAGGGTGTCGGGGATGTCCGGTTTGTATTCACTTGAGTCGATGATGCGCTGTCTGATTTCCTTCAGTTCGGGATCCACGTTGAGCTTCATCTCGCCATTGAGGATGCTGGAGTCAATCAATGCGGCGGAGAAAGGGGAAATCTGGAGCTTTCCATGCGAATGTGCGGCAATGACTTCGAGTGCGTTCAGCTGCTTGCGCAGTTTGTCGGAGAGTGCCACGAATTCGCCTTCACCGAGGCGTATGAACCGGTTTCTGCTCTGTCCCACGAGTTCGAGAAGCTGCTCCATGCTGAGTCTGGTGTTCTCATCAATCTGCACCGAGCCTTCCATCTCAAACCATCCGTTCTCGTTTTTCTTCACCGTTGCGCTCCAGCTGGATGTGGAGAACGGCGTGCGGATATGCAGTTTGTGTCCTTCCGGCCATTCCACATGATAGAGGTCTGGCTGAGGCTGTCCGTCGTTTTCCCGGCTGTTGTATTCCTCGGTCAGCTTTTCGTTTGCACTTCGGATATAGTCGAGGATAGGGAGAAGGTCGTAGGCATCTATCTGGAAGGTCTTGTCAGGTGGCAGTATGTCGTCCACACCGTTGACAAGGTCGTAATACAGCTCGCGCTCACGGTCGAGATTGCGGTCTGCAGCCACACGGTGACCGTCCATGATGTCCATTATCACGTCGCTTCCCTCGCCCGGAACGCACTGCGTCCTGCCACCTTCCACCGGGCGGCAGAATATGCTTACCACGTAGGCATCCTTGCCTTGCGGGCGCATCTGCAATGTTATTGCGGAGCTGCCTCTGACCTTTTCGAGTGTGGAACCGCCCTTGATGAGCTCTGAATGCACCTCCACTTTTCCGCGAAGGCTTTCGAGGAACGCTGTGAGCATTTCCTTTGCAGCGAGCGGGAACGAGCCGAGGTCGAGCAACTGTGAGAAGTATGGGCGCAGTTCTGGCTTCATCCTGAGGAAATTGATGCTTGCCGCGCCGCGCGAAATGATGATAATATCCTTGTCAATGTCGTCAACCGGCACGTTGCTCTTGATGTCGAATCCCACTTCCGAGGTCTCTATGACGAGGTAAGGCATTTCCTCATTGACGGTGACGATGGAGTAAGGCGCGCCTCTTCCCACGTAGAGACGGCTCCTGTCGAGCATCTCGGGGAGGACGTAATCGAGCTTTATGTTGTTGTGGTTGTACAGGAGGTCGGCGCGTGAAGCCAGACGTATGCGCTTGTCCTCAGGGGTAAGCAGTTCGCTGTCGAGGGATAGATATGTGGAAAGGCTGACCGATTTGCCTGCGCTCCATGCGCCGCTCTTGAGTCTGGACTGCTGGCGTATCTCGCAGAAGTCGTCGTAGATGTTGCGGAGGAAATAGGCATAGCGCTCGGTCTGCTCCACAGTCTCGACGGGATTGCCGCCGTTCTTGGAGAGTGATTCCAGCACTATCTCCCATTGCTGCTTGATATGGATGGAGGAAAGGAGGGTGTTTCCCGAGTAAGCGGCTTGGGCTTTTTCCCTGTCTCTGCTGGACATGGGATGGTATTTGTCGGATTCATTCTTGATGCAGAGCCACTCGGGAATGTATATCATGAAGGCTTCCATCGGGAGACAGCTGGTCTTTCCCGTGTAGGAAGCGAGGAGCACCATCAGCTCCTTCTCCAATCCGCCGTAGTTCTCGTATGTGGAATGGATGTCGTGGGCGTAGCCGCGCTTGTTGAGGAACATGGCAGCGAGCACCCATGCAGCCCTTCCTTTCCGGCTCTGGGCATTCTCATTGCGTCGGAAGAAATTCTGGATGAGGCGCAGTGACGCCTCACTGCCTTCCTGCTTGCAGCACAGTATGAAGAAGAAATTGCAGATGTTGTAGGGCAGAATGGTGTATGCGAGGGCGTGGTTGAATGTGTTGTTGTATATCGCCTGCGCCTTGCGGAACGATTTCAGCGCCTCGGCGAAATCGCCGCTGTAGGCTTCCATGAGGGCGGAAATGCAGAGATGCTCTATGGAAAACTTCACTTTCGGCATTTCCGGCACTATGCCTTCGTGGAGGAAACCGTAGAGATCCACCTTCGATTTCATTGCCTCGCAGGCCTCTTCGGATGAGAACTTGTAGGACGTGACGATGGAAAGGAGGCTCTCCGCCTTCCTGCAGATGCCGCAATTGTATGCCATATCGAGGGTGTCGTCTATCAGTTGGACGAACGCTCTTTCGGACATTGCAGTGAAAAAGCCGTGGAATCTCTCGTCGTCAATGACCGGCTTGAGGCATTCTATGTCGGCCGCGAAGATTTTCTTTGCAAGGTTGCAGTCCTTGTATTTGCTCTGGATAAACTGGCATAGCACCGTCTGGACCGAGGTCTGCGGTGCTTTGTATGAGGACATGATCCGCTGAAGGACATCGAGAATGCTGTGTCCCTCCTTGGTTTCAAAGAGCCATACCAGGATATCCACCATGTAATAGCTTGATATTCCGTAAAGCATCTCATGGTGCATGAAACTGTAAGTGGATGGTGCGATGATGTTTTTCTTCTTCAATATGTCTTCAGCACCGTCAGGTTTGAATTTCCTGCTGACGTCCTTCAGGCGGTGCTTGATGTCCTGTATGGAAGTCAGTGTGGTGTCGAAGACGGCGAAATATGACATCAGAAGCATCTCGGAGAACTCCAATGGCTTATCCAATACCAAAAAATCTTTCAGGTCTGTGTCCTTTGTTATCACTGTGCTATGGGGTGGGGGTTTAGTGGGTTGGGAATGAAGAGTGGAAAATCGCGCTGACGCAGTGGCGGTGGCTGACCGACATCAGCCGGTAACGCGGCTGACACAGCGACTCTTCACTCTTCACTTCTCACTTGTTATTAAAGCGTGTTATTTCAACGAGAACGCCAGAGCGTATGCCTTAATGCGCTTTACCATGGCGAGAAGACCGTTGGAACGGGTAGGGGAGAGGTGGTCCTTGAGGCCGATTCGCTCGATGAAATAGAGGTCGGCGTCGAGGATTTCCTGTGGCTTGTGACCGCTGATGACGCGTATGAGCAGTGCTATGATGCCCTTTACGATAAGCGCATCGCTCTCGGCAGTGAAGACGAGGTTGCCTTCAGCGTCCTTGTCACATTGCAGCCATACTCGGCTTTGGCAGCCGTCGATGAGATTCTGCTCCGTCTTGTATTTGTCATCGAGGGGAGCCTGCTCGCTTCCGAGGTCGATGAGGAGCTGGTATTTGTCCATCCAGTCGTCGAAGGCTGAGAATTCTTCTATTACTTCTTCTTGGAGTTCGTTTATTGACATAGTATAATTATGAATTATGCATTATGCATTCTGAATTATAAATAGCTTGTCGCTTGGACGCACTTTGCCAGGCACGGCGATGCTGATGCGCCATCCTTTCTTTGCTTTTTCCACTGGCTTGAGGTCGAAACGTATCTCTTTGCAGTCGAGATACATGGCACCTGTGGTCGGACCGGTGATGAGAAGACGGTCGCCTACCTTGAGTTCGTGCGCCTCTACCTGGAATTCAGCTACGCCAATCTTTGAGAAATACTTGATGGTCTTGGCGCAATATACCTTCTTCTCAGTAGCCTTGCTGCCGTAGGAATCATTCCATTCGCCGAGCGTCTGTCCCTGATAATATCCGTCCCAGAAGCCACGATTGAAGACTTTCCTGAGGCTTTCGTCCCATTTGTCTTTCTTTTCTTCGGTGAAAGTGCCATCGAGGACGGAGGCAATAGCTTCCTTATAGCATCTTACTACGGTGTCAACATACTCTGGACCACGTGCACGTCCCTCAATCTTGAACACTCTAACGCCTGCATCCATCATCTTGTCGATGAAGCGAATGGTCTTCAAGTCTTTCGGTGACATGATGTATTTATTGTCAATCTTGAGTTCGTTGCCGGTCTCGATGTCGGTAGCATTATATACAGCATCGCTCTCATATGCTTCCACCTTGTAGCCGCGACGGCATATCTGCACGCATTCTCCACGGTTAGCGCTGCGGTTTGCATTATGCAGAGAGAGGTAACACTTGCCAGAAATCGCCATGCAGAGGGCACCATGACAGAACATCTCGATGCGGATAGGGTTGCCGCCCGGTCCGCAGATGTTCTCCGCGATGGCCTGCTCGTGGATGGCTTTCACCTGATCCATGCGCAGTTCGCGTGCCAATACCACTACATCCGCAAACTGGGCATAGAATCTCAACGCCTCGATATTGGAGATGTTGAGCTGGGTGGAGAGGTGAACCTCCTGTCCTACTTTCCGGCAATACATCATTACAGCGACGTCGCTGGCTATTACAGCCGAGATACCGGCTTCCTTTGCCGCGTCGATGATCTCGTGCATGGTAGGGATGTCCTCACCGTAGATGATGGTGTTGACGGTCAGGTAGGTCTTTATTCCGTGCTCATCGCAGGTCTTTGCTATCTCCCTGAGGTCGCTTATGGTGAACGTGGATGCGGAGTGCGCTCGCATGTTCAGCTTCTCAATGCCGAAATAGATGCTGTCAGCTCCTGCATTGATGGCGGCAGCCAGGGACTCGCGCGAGCCTACTGGCGCCATTATTTCGTATTGTTCGTTGTTCATTGCTGTTGTTTTTCCTTTTTATATCCGCCGGTAACGCGGCGGACACGGTGGCGGCTCCTTGCTTTAGAGGCTCCAGACCTGTCCGTCGGCGGTGTCTTTGATGATGAATCCGGCATCGTTGAGGGCGTCGCGGATGGCATCGCTCTTGGCCCAATCCTTGTCGGCCTTGGCCTGTGCACGCATTTCGAGCACCATATCCATCACCTTTGCGAATGCCTGCTCACGGCTTGGGTCGCCCGCTTCGGCAGTGGTCTTGAGACCGAGGATGTCCTCTGTCCATGTGTGCATGGTCTTTTCGAGGGTCTCCAGGTCAGCTGCGCTTATCTTGGCCTTGCGGTCCACGAGGGTGTTGATGGTCTTGCAGGCTT
Organism: uncultured Prevotella sp.; assembly: GCA_934256705.1. GTDB lineage: Bacteria > Bacteroidota > Bacteroidia > Bacteroidales > Bacteroidaceae > Prevotella. The sequence goes on along the minus strand of CAKQPF010000002.1, from coordinate 64,185 downwards.
CGAAGAGCAATGATATCACCACAGGAGTCTGGAGGTCATCGTTCATGGCATCATGGAGTTTGCCATTGAGTTCCGCCACGAATTTGCCTATTTCCGGCTGAGAACCCTTTGCGGTCTGTATGCGCTTGATGTCCTTGAGTGCGGTGACGAGTTTGCTGTAGCCCTTTTCAGCCGCTTCGAGAGCCTCGGATGAGAAATCGACAGTGCCGCGATAATGGGCTGAAAGGATGAAGAAACGGATGGTCATCGGTGCAAACGGCTGTGTGAGAAGCGGGTGATTGCCGGTGAAGAACTGGTCGAGAGTGATGAAATTGTTGTATGACTTGCCCATCTTCTGTCCGTTGATGGTGATCATGTTGTTGTGCATCCAGTATTTCACGGCAGGATGTCCCATCGAAGCCTGTGCTTGTGCTATCTCGCATTCATGGTGTGGGAAGACGAGGTCCATGCCTCCGCCGTGGATGTCAAACTCATCTCCGAGATATTTCCTTCCCATTGCGGTGCATTCGCAGTGCCATCCCGGGAAACCTTCTTCGGGTTTGAGTCCGTCAGGGTAGTTTCCGTTCATGAGCCAAGGCCAGCGCATGATGTGCTCAGGTGATGCTTTCTTCCAGAGTGCGAAGTCAGCCTGGTTCTTTTTCTCACCTACTCCGGCGAGTGTGTCGCGTGAAGCGTCCTTGATATTTTCGAGAGTGCGTCCTGATAGGATGCCGTATTTGAAGTCATGGTTGTATTTTTCGATGTCGAAATATACCGAACCGTTTGAGATATATGCATATCCATTGTCGAGAATCTGCTGCACGAGCTGCTGCTGCTCTATGATATGCCCTGTGGCATGAGGCTCTATGGATGGCGGGAGGACGTTGAGTTTCTCCATCGCAGCGTTGAAACGGCGTGTGTAATACTGTGCTATCTCCATCGGTTCGAGCTGTTCGAGTCGTGCTTTCTTAGCAATCTTGTCCTCGCCTTCGTCAGCGTCGTGCTCAAGATGGCCCACGTCTGTGATGTTGCGGACGTAGCGCACCTTGTATCCTATGTGCTGAAGATAGCGGAAAAGGATGTCGAACGTGATGGCAGGGCGTGCGTGTCCGAGGTGTGCATCGCCATATACTGTAGGTCCGCAGACGTACATTCCTACGTGTCCTGGGTTGATTGACTTGAAGGCTTCCTTCTTTCTGGTGAGGGTGTTGTATATGAGGAGGGTCTGTTCCATTGTTTTTTTTTCTTTTAGTGAAAAGTGAAAAGTGAAGAGTGAAGAGTGAAAAATCGCGCTGACGCGGTTGCGGATGCTTGAGAATATCTGCTGATGCAGTGACGGGGCTAAAGGTAATCTCCTATTCCCTATTTTCTATTTCCTATTCCCTAAAGTCTGCCAGTCTCTTGCTTTTAGCTCATTTGCAGCATTCTTTCGATAGGCTTGACGGCGTATTTTGCTATGTCTGCCGGCACTTCCACGGTAGGCCATTCCTGCTTCAGGGTGTTGTAGAGCTTGCGGAGAGTGTTCATCTTCATGTAGTCACACTCGTTGCATGAGCATCCGGCGCCTCCTTCTGTCACTTCAGGAGGAACTGGGATGAATGTGGTGTCAGGACAACAGCGCTGCAATTCGTGCATGATACCAGCTTCGGTGGCTACGATATATGTGGCATTAGGGTTTGCTTTAGCATATTTGAGCATATCTGCTGTGGAGCCTTTTACGTCAGCCAGGGCAAGGATAGGGGCCTTGCATTCGAGGTGGGCCATCACGACGGCATCAGGATTTTCCTTCTTCAGCCTGACGATCTCATCGGCAGAGAAGCGTTCATGGACGTGGCAACCGCCGTTCCAGAGCGTCATATTGCGTCCTGTCACGGAGTTGATGTATGACCCGAGGTTATAGTCGGGACCGAAAAGTATCTGTGCATCCTTAGGCAACTGGTCGATGACTTTCTTTGCATTGCCTGAAGTGACTACGACATCAGTGAGCGCCTTTGTAGCAGCAGTGGTGTTGACATACTGCACTACCATATATCCAGGGTGCTTCTCTTTCCATTCTTTGAGGTCTTTAGCCGAGCAAGAGTCAGCGAGCGAGCATCCAGCGTTGAGGTCAGGACTGAGCACGAGCTTGTCAGGTGAGAGCAGTTTGCATGTTTCTGCCATGAAATGCACTCCGCACATGACGATAATCTTCGCGTCGGTCTCGGCGGCTTTGCGGGCGAGGGCGAGGGAATCGCCCACGAAGTCTGCCACTTCCTGTATTTCCCCTACGGTGTAGTAATGGGCGAGGACTATGGCATTCTTTTCTTTGCACATACGTCTGATTTCGGCTTTGAGATCAGTTCCCTCGGCTACGGGCTCGTCGATGTAGCCCAGTTCTTTCCATTTGTTGTCCATATATGTTATATATTTTTTTCCGTTTAATTCTGCAAAAGTACTAATAATATTTCTTATTTCAAAGAAATAACATCAAAAAAAGCCCCTTGAAAGCATCATGTGTCAGTCTGTCTGTATAGTGAAAATTATCAAAAAAGTAAGGATGATGCTATCTGGTTTCGCATTTTATTCGTATATTTGTGGGCGAAAGAAGTGCTGCCAGCCATGTGAAGGCGGTGGTATATGTATAATAATCAATAATTTACGAATACGGAATATGAAGAAAATCTTATCTCTTATGGTATTGGCCGCATCGCTCTTGCCATTGTCAGAAGCGGATGCGCAGGTAAAGTTGGGCGTAAAAGGCGGCTGGAATGTCAGTTCATTGAAGCTGAATGACGATATGTTCTCTGCCGACAACAAGAACGGTTTCTTCATCGGCCCTATGCTTAAGGTGTCTCTTCCGCTTACAGGACTGGGCTTTGACATAGCAGCTCTGTACGACCAGAAGGAGGCAAAGGTGCGCTATGCCAGCGATGTGGCCAGCGATGACCTCAGTGCCACTGCCGACGTGAAGCAGAAGACGATAGATATTCCCGTCAATCTGCGTTACAGTGTAGGTCTTGCAAGCATGGCTAACGTGTTCTTCTTTGCTGGTCCTCAGTGGGCTATCAACGTGGGCGACGAGAATTTCAAGTGGGGTTCCGCCAGCAGTTATTCCCTGAAGAAGAACACTCTGAGTTTCAATTTCGGTGCCGGTTTCACTTTCCTCCAGCACGTCCAGGCTTCGGTAAACTATAATGTGGAGGCCAGCAAGTCAGGCAAGATGGAACTGAACCGCCTTGACAAAGACAACAACTGGCTGAAGGGACGCAACCATACCTGGCAGGTGTCTTTGGGATATTGGTTCTAAGAGCCCTTGGATAATAGGGAATAGGGAATAGAAAATAGGAGATTAGCATTGCTTCTTGTGGATTTTCGCTGTGATTATTTCAAGCAAACAATGGTAATCTCCTATTTCCTATTCCCTGTTATCTATTCCCTATTATCCAAGAATCCCAACTGCGTCAGCGCAATTTTTCACTTTTCACTTTTCACTTTTCACTTTTCACTCCAACAAAAGGAAACTACCTCACCACCGCAATCCGGGTGACCACTCCGCTCTTGCCCTCGGAAGTGGCGATGCAGACCATGTAAACGCCGGATGCCACTGGCTTTCCGTTGCTGTCACAGCCGTCCCATGTGAATGTACCGCCGTTGGAACGCCCGCTTGCCACGAGGCTTCCGCTGGCAGTGGTGATCTTGATGTCAGCGTCATAGGAAAGCCCTTTGACGGTGATAAGTCCGGTATAGTCGGGCGTGACGGGATTAGGATAGGCATACACCTCGTCCTTGTCCATTACATCCACCGGAGCTGTAGCGTCCGAGCGGTAGGAGCAAAGTCCCTTCATGGTGCCTATATACACGTCGCCCCGGCTTTGGTCGATGGCGATGCCCGTGACATTGTCCGACAGGAGCGGCGAATTGGCTGCCGTGAAATTATATTCCTGCGTGATGTTGTCATTGCCTATGACATACACTCCGTTGCCGTTGGAACCGAACCACTTGCGGTTTGCCCCGTCGATGGCGATGCAGTAGATGTCGATGCCGGCGAGAAGGTAGTCGGCGAGGTTTGTCCCGTCATTGCGGGGCACCTTCACCTGATTCCACACCACGCCCTCGTCGGTCCCTATCCTCGCCTTTTCGAGCATGAGCGGACCCACGTTGGTGCCTATCCATATATTGCCGTCACGGTCCTCCGCGGCGCATCTCACGTTTCCTACCTCCACTGTCGTGCCGTCTTCATTGACGAAAGTGCTGTATGACAGTCGTGTGTCCGTCTTGGGGTCGTAGCAGTTGAGCGACGGTTTCCACCAGTGGTTGTTGCACCACCAGAGCCTTCCCTTGCTGTCGAAGAACATGTTCTTGGCCTGACCGAGCGAGATATTGTTGAATATCCATTTGCTGTCCTTGAAGGAAGTCCATTCCCCGCCCTTTGAAAGTGAGAAAAGTCCCTGGCCGTCAATGGTCTGCGAGACGAATGCCCACAGCGTGCCGTCGTCGGCGAAGCGCAATGCTGACGGCAGGATAAACTTGGGATTGTCCTTGGCTGCGGTAGGCATAGGCGACGTTCCTTCACCGTAGAATGCGCTGAACTTGCCGTTGCGGAATTCATATATCCCGTATTTCGCACTGACAATGAGTCGCTCTGGGTCGGCAGGATCCACGTCCAGTGCCATGAAATTGTAGTAGTCCGGTGCTCCCGTCTGTGCCGTTATCGCCTTGTCGTCGTCAGAGAGGGCGGTCCATCTGTCGTCCTTTATGTCATAGATATGCGGTGCGTCGTGGCCTACGTTGTCCCAACCGTTGCCGAGCGCGGCATAAAGGCGGTCGTTCTTCACCATCATCATGCCGAATACATTCTGCTTCGGGCCGTCCGGACGCATCTTTTCCATGCGCTCGGCGAGCGCTTTGTCGATGGTCCTTGAGGGGAAAAGCCCGCTGGTGGAGCCGCTGTATTCCGCCCATTGCGTCCTGTCGATGAGGTTGCTGCCGAGCGAAGCCTTCAGCGTAGCGCCGTTCTTGGTCTTGGCATATATGCTGCCGTCCTTCACGGCGGTCTGCAATATGCTCTTGTTCAGCACGTAAGAGTCGCTGATGAGATGGCTCGTCACATCCAGTTTCACGATGCCGAAAGCGGTGGATATATATGCATATTGTGCAAAGATGTCGATGCCGTTGATGGTTTTGTCGAGAGTCGTCGTCTTGTGGTACAGGTCCGGCACGTTGGTCACGTCACCGTCCTTCGTCATGATGTCGATGTCGGCATTCTCATATACGATGACGAGCGCCTTTGCCGTGCGGTTCCACGCCATGCAGGCTATGCCCGTGTCGTTCAGTCCCGTCAGTTTGTCGTAAGTCGTTACGCTCCAGTCCTTTGCGTTGACGCGGTAGAGGCTGCCCGATGACAGCACGAAGATGCAGTCCTGGGCTACGGAATCCACCGCTTGCGTCTCGCCGTAGGCAGGGAATATCCTCCATTTTCCCGTGCTCTGTGCCACGGTAGGGAGGGCGGAAAGTATGGTCAATATCGTAATAATCAGATGTTTCATGTCTAAATAACGTGGAAAACGGAAAAATATTACACCGTCCACCTTATATATATACACCGCACCTTAATATATACATTAAGTAATGTCGAGTGTTCACTTTTGCACATTTTCCTCGCATTTGTGTAAAAAATTCCATTATTCTTACATTATTTAATAATAAATGTTTAACTTTGCAACCGATTTTTATATTTTCACCGTCACTTACCATAAACAAAAAACAAAAATCTATATAAAAAAAATGTACACTACTATCACCGCTGCTGAAGCAGCATCACTGATTAAGAACGGTGATTCCCTCGGACTGAGCGGATTCACACCGGCTGGAACTCCAAAGGCTGTAACTCGCGAACTGGCCAAGATCGCCGAGGAAGAGCACGCCAAGGGCAATGAATTCAAGGTAAACCTCTTCACGGGAGCATCCACCGGACAGTCCACCGACGGTGTCCTCAGTGAGGCTCACGCCATCGGTTTCCGCGCACCTTACACCACCAACCCAAGTTTCCGCAAGGCTGTAAACCTCAACGAGATACGCTATAATGACCTCCATCTCTCCATGATGGCACAGGACCTGCGCTACGGTTTCTACGGCAAGGTGAACTGGGCTATCCTCGAAGTGTCAAAGATTGAGGAAAGCGGTGACAACTATCACGTATATCTCACTGCGGCAGGCGGCATCGCTCCTACCGTGGCACGCATATCCGAGAAGGTGATTCTCGAGCTCAACTCATTCCACAGCGACCGCACCGGACTCATTCAGGACGTCTATGAGCCTCTCGATGCGCCTTTCCGCCAGCCTATTCCTATCACTAAGCCAAGCGACCGCATCGGTAAGCCTTATGTGGAAATACCTAAGAGCAAGGTAGTCGGAGTGGTAGAGTGCAACCTCCCTGACGAGGCTCGCGCATTCAAGGGCAGCGATCCTGTCACAGATCAGATTGGTGCTAACGTAGCAGCATTCCTCCTCAATGATATGAAGCGCGGCGTCATCCCATCATGCTTCCTCCCATTGCAGAGCGGTGTGGGCTCTACTGCAAACGCTATCCTCGCGGCACTCTCCAAGGACCAGAATATCCCTGACTTCAATGTATATACCGAAGTGCTCCAGGACTCTATCGTAGATATGATGCTCACAGGCAGAGTGAAGGACGCATCTACCTGCTCACTCACCGTAAGCAACGAGTGTCTCGCTAATATCTATGACAATATTGATATGCTCAAGCATCGCCTCACACTCCGTCAGTCAGAGATCAGTAACTCTCCAGAGGTAATCCGCCGACTCGGTGTCATCGCTATCAATACCGCTATCGAAGTGGATATCTTCGGAAATGCAAACTCTACACACATCTCTGGTACTAAGATGATGAACGGCATCGGCGGTTCTGGCGACTTCGAGCGCAACGCATACATCAGTATCTTCACCTGCTCAAGCGTAGCAAAGGGCGGACTCATCTCTTCCATCGTGCCATTCGTAAGCCATCAGGATCACTCTGAGCACGACGTCAACGTCATCGTAACAGAGCAGGGCGTAGCAGACCTTCGTGGCAAGTCACCTATGGAGCGCGCTCACCTCATCATCGAAAACTGTGCTCACCCTGACTATCGCCCATTGCTCCGCGATTACCTCAAGATAGCTACAGGCGGTCAGACACACCACAATCTCCCATGCGCATTCGCATTCCACGACACTCTCCGTCGCAAGGGCGATATGCACCTCACCGACTTCGCCGAGTACGTGAAGTAAATAGTTAGGTAATAGGGAATAGGAATAGATAATAGATAATAGGAAATAGGGAATAGGAGATTACCATTGTGTACTTGAGATAATCGCAACGAAAATCCACAAGTATCAAAGGTAATCTCCTATTCCCTATTATCTATTCCCTATTACCTAGTCAAAGGTAATCTCCTATTCCCTATCTCCTATTCCCTATTACCTGAATGAAGAAAAACTTACAATCTGAAAGCATAGATATTGCAATGTAATATCTATGCTTTCGTCGTCTAATAACTATGCTTTTACCTCCCAATAACTATGCTTTTACCTCCGCCCCCCATTTTCCCCTCTTCCCAATAATAATCGTAACCAAATGCGCCCTAAAACTTACAATCTGTAACTCAAGCCCCTCTGCCGTCATCTCTCCATCTTTCACCAAAGGAAACAACTTTTTTGTCATATATCTTTGTGTTTTCAAATCTTTTTGTTACTTTTGCCCCCTGAAAGCGACAAGCAAAGAGCCACCGTGTCAGCACCTGCCGTCACCGTGTCAGTCGCGTTACCGGCTGATATAAAGAAGCCCCCAATAGAGACCGGAGCGGGCACATTTTATGGTGGTAATTTATAGAACCACCACTTTAATATAAACACAAAAATCAAATGAAAGTAGGATTATTCATCCCCTGTTACGTAGATGCCCTATATCCACATGTAGGCATTGCCACATACAAACTGCTCAAGCAGCTCGGAGTGGAAGTGGAATACCCGCAGAAGCAGACGTGCTGCGGACAGCCAATGGGCAACGCAGGCTTCCAGCAGAAAGCCGAAAAACTTGTGGAAGACTACGACAAGCTCTTCGCTGAATACGATTACGTAGTAGCACCAAGCGCATCATGCGCCGCATACGTACGATTCTTCCATCCAGGCATAGTCAAGCATGAATGCCGCACAGCACAGAAGACAATGGACGTAGTAGAGTTTATCCACGACGTCATAAAGCCAAAGGCATTGCCGTGGGCAAAGTTCCATCATAAGGTAAGCCTGCACAATAGTTGCCACGGCGTCCGTGAACTCGGACTCTCATCACCGTCAGAGCGTAACATTCCGCGCTTCAATAAGATAAAAGACCTCCTGCAGATGGTGGAAGGCATAGACATCAGAGAGCCGGAAAGAGTGGATGAATGCTGCGGATTCGGAGGTATGTTCTCCATCGAAGAGCCTGACGTGTCAGCAAGAATGGGACACGACAAGATAGCACGACACGTAGCCACAGGAGCAGAATACATCACAGGACCAGACTCCTCATGCCTCATGCACATGCAGGGACTCCTCAAAAAAGACAAGCAACAGGACAAAATCAAGTTTATTCACGTAGTAGAGATATTGGCTAACGGACTATGAGCACTAAGCATTCTATAGCGGCAGAGAGAGTAAACAGAAACCCTGAATGGGTAACACGACACGACCAGACTTTCTGGAGCGTGAGAGAAAAGCGTGACATACAGGCACATGGACTCCCGGAGTGGGAACAGTTGCGCGAGGCGGCAAGCCAAATCAAGAAGCATACCGTCACACACCTCGCTGACTATCTCGAGACATTCGAGCGTAATGCCACGGCAAACGGAGCCATCGTACACTGGGCAAAGAACGCTGATGAGTACAACAGCATCGTAATGCAGATACTACGACAGCACAACGTCAAGAAAGTAGTAAAAGGAAAGTCAATGCTCACAGAGGAATGCCACCTCAATGACAATCTCATTGCCAACGGCATAGACGTTGTGGAGACAGACCTCGGAGAGAGAATACTGCAGCTCATGCACCTCGCGCCGAGCCATATCATCATGCCTGCCATACATATCACCCGCGAACAGGTGAAAGAGACTTTCCAGGAGAAAGGCATACTCGCCGCAAACGGACAGCAGGGAGCGGAAAGCATGGGCGTGGCTGACAAGACACAGCTCGAAGAAAAAGCCGACCCTACATATCTCACAAGATGTGCAAGATACCATCTCAGAGATAATTTCATGACAGCTGAATGCGGAATGACAGGAGCAAACTTCGGCATAGCCTCTACAGGAGAAATAGTAGTATGCACCAATGAGGGAAATGCAGACATGAGCACGTCAGTGCCAAAACTGCATATAGCCAGCATAGGACTCGAAAAAATCATACCCGACTATGACGCTATGGGAGTATTCCAGAGACTTCTCGCACGCCACGGCACTGGACAGGCCACCACTGTCTTTACATCCCACTTCCGCAAACCAAGGCCAGGAGGAGAATTCCACATCATTCTCGTGGACAACGGAAGAAGCGATATCCTCGCCAATGAAGACCACTGGCAGACACTCAAGTGCATGAGATGCGGTGCTTGCATGAATACCTGCCCAGTATATAGACGCTCAGGAGGATACTCCTACACATATTTCATACCAGGACCTATCGGCATCAACCTCGGTATGCTGAAGGATAAAGACGCCAATTACCACAACTGCTCAGCTTGCTCGCTATGCTGTTCCTGCGACAATGTATGTCCAGTCAAAGTAGATCTCTCCACACAGATATACAAATGGCGACAGCAGCTCGACAGTTTCCATCATGCCGACCCAATCAAGAAGACCATGTCAAAAGGCATGAAAGTGCTCTTCGACCATCCATCGCTATACGCCACAGCCCTGCGCTTCGCACCTTTAGCCAATACAGTGCCAGCTTTCATCACAGGTGTCAAGCTCAATGCCTGGTGTAAATACCATGCTATGCCTGTCTTTGCAAAGGAATCATTCCACACACTATGGAAGAAAGGAAAAATAAAATGACAACGAAAGAACAAATACTGCAACGTCTCCGCAACAATACACGAGAGACATACCCAATGCCAGACCTCTCATTCCAGAAACTAACATTCGATGACCCGGTGGCGGAATTTATCCATCAGACCACTACCACGGCAGGAGCGCACATCATCGAAATGCAGCCAGGCGATGACATCAATGCCATTATCCGCAAAGCATATCCAGAAGCCAAGGTCATAGCAAGCAATCTGCCAGGCATAGACGCCAGCATCAATCCCGATGAAGTAGCTGAAGCGCAAGATCTTGACGGCACAGATGTAGGCGTGGTCGAAGGAGGAGTAGCGTGTGCAGAAAACGCTTGCGTATGGGTGCCGATGAATATGAAGCAGAAAGCCATCCTTTTCATCTCCGAAAACATTGTCATCATCGTTCATCGTGACAACATAGTGAGCAATATGCACCAGGCTTACGAATGGCTGAAGACACGCGGTTCAGGCATACCAGGTCAGCAGGACACCTCCCTCTACGGCTTCGGATGCTTCATTTCAGGACCATCCAAGACGGCAGACATCGAGCAAGCCCTCGTCTATGGCGCACAAGCCGCAAAGGGACTCACCGTTGTGCTGGTGTAAAAAACAGACCCCCTCTCGTCCCCCTGTGAGGGGGAAGCCAGATACAGAGGCCTCCCTTGAGGAAGAGACGCAAGGCCGAAGAACGCATATAGCCTCCCCCTCACAGGGGAATAAGAGGGGGGGCCGCCACTGTGTCAGCCGCGTTACCGGCTGATATAATTATGAATTATGAATTAAGAACTATGCATTACGAGTATCTTCTCCTCCTGATAGCCCTAATGGTATCATGCGTAACCAAGACATCCAATGACGCAGAACAGCAAGAAGCCACTGAGATACAGTGGGAACACTACGCTTTCGCAGACTCAAGCCGATACGGACAAGTGGAAATGAAAGCCACAGTGCCAGTAGCTACCGACAGCGTCACGCAGGTGATACGCGACTCTCTCATCGCTGTCATCCAGCGAAATGCCACACGTTTCCTACCTACCGAGGGCAATACACCAGTCATCAAGCCATACCAAGGCAACGACTCCACGCTAAAAGCCATACTGGCATATTACGGAAAAGAAGTGTTGGCATATATGAATAAGGAGAACAAAGCCATCATCGACGAATATATAGAACGCATCAGTCAGGACACCACCATGACACAGCAGCAGATAGAGGATGCAAAAGAAGTCAGACCACAGTGGGTTTACTCCATGGATATCGCGCTGCAAGACACCGACTCCCTCTTCATCTCATTCAATGATGAGGAATACGGCTTCTGGGGAGGAGCGCATGGAGGAGTATTAGGCGATGGAGTAGTCACATTCCGAGCAGACAACGGCGAGCGACTGCGCTCCATCATCCGCTCTGACGCAGCCATAAAGATGCAGCCACTTATCAAGAAAGGACTAAAAGAATACTTCCAAGAGCAGGGCGAACAGCTCCCTAACGACTATCAACTCATGGAGATGCTCATGCTTCCGGACCAGTCAGGCATAATCCCGCTGCCGAAGCAGTATGAGCCTTACCCGTCAGACAAAGGCATAGTCTTCACTTACGCACAGTATGAGATAGCCTGCTACGCCGCCGGAATGCCCACCTTCACCGTCCCCTACAAGGACATCACGCCTTTCCTCAGCGATGATTTCCTGAAGATCATCAATAGGAAATAAAGTGGTTGTCGGTTGTTGGTTATAGGTTGTTATAGGTAGTGGATAGCTTTGTCTGGAAGACAATACCGAGCGCAGCGAGAGTAACCCGGGACGAAGTCTCGGGATTATAAAATGATAAAGAAAGGCTGTCTGGAAGACAGTACCAAAGGCATAGGAATATACTCAATGCAAGGTACTGTCTTCCAGACAGCCGTCTTTGTTTGTGTCATAAATCCCGAGACCATGTCCCGGGTTACTCTCGCTACGCTCGGTATAGGCTTCCAGCCTAATCTTAGCAACAGGACTTATCTATTACCTGATTTACAGCGAGCAGAAAGCACTGTATATCTTGTCAGCGGCAGCGCGGAACTCCTCCTCGCTGAGCTTCAGTTTAGGATTGCTGAACACGGCATCCTTCTCGCTCTGCATAGGGATAAGATGGATATGGGCATGAGGAACCTCAAGACCGAGCACCACCTCAGCCACCTTCAGACAAGGGAAAGCCATCTTGACAGCCTTTGCCACCTTCTTGGCAAACACCTGATAGCGGGCTATCTCGTCGTCCTCCATATCAAAGATATAGTCCACCTCACGGCGAGGTATCACCAATGTGTGGCCCACCACTAAAGGATTGATGTCGAGAAAAGCATAAAACTCTTCGTTTTCTGCACACTTGTAGCTGGGAATCTCACCAGCAGCAATCTTTGAAAATATATCCATAGCCGTTCTTTTTTTATTTGTTAGAAAAAGTGAAAAGTGAAAAGTGAAAAGTGAAAAGTGAAAAATCGCGCTGACGCAGTTGCGGGACCGCAAGGAGGAGAACGTAACCAGTCTCCCCCTTACAGGGGGATAAGAGGGGGTCTTATTCTATAGTAATATTATCAATGCGGAGCTTGATGGTGCCGCGAGGTATCTTGATATCCACCTCTTCGCCCACCTTATGATTGAGAAGACCCTGAGCAATAGGAGTCTTCACCGAAATCTTGCCGTGGGCAAGGTCTGCCTCGTTCTCGCTTACCACGGTATATACCATCTTCGCCTTGGTGGCAAGGTTGGTCATCTCCACCTTGGAGAGAAGCTGGACGCAGTCGGATGACAGGCGCGTCTTGTCGATAATCTTCGCATCTGCCAGAGTGAGCTTCAGCTGGCTGATCTTGTCCATCAGCTTTGACTGTGCCTCCTTGGCTGCATCATACTCGGCGTTCTCTGAGAGATCACCCTTATCACGAGCCTCTGCGATTGCTGCAGATGCCTTTGGACTTTCCACCGCCTCAAGACGATGAAGTTCTGCCACGAGTGCCTCGTAGCCTTCTTTTGACATGTAAGACATATTCTGTTTCTTTTTATTATTATTCTAATGGTTAGTAGGTCATCCGGCATTGCAAGGGTATCACCATGGGGTAGCGGCTACCTCATTGAGCAATGACATCATAACCATATTATTACGGGAAATCAACAAAAAAAAGAGAACCCCGACATCACTCTGCTTTTAGCGACACCGGAATCCTTATCCTTATCAATAATGTGTTTTCTTTTCGACGGAACTCATTGAGATACACTCATCTCCTCGTATGTTCCGTGTGCAAAGATACGCACATTTTCTGATACCACCAAACTTTTTCACGAAAAAAATCAATTTCAAATACCTTTTTGTTTGCATCCCATGCTTTTTCATGTGCAAAGAGAATATATCAGGGATTATCTGCGGACATAATTGACTTTGAACAACATAACCAATGCAAAATTTGGAGATTTCGGGAATTTGTCGTACTTTTGTAGCAGTTTTAATAGATTCATATATATCATAATGGCTAAATACGAAAGTAAAATCAAACTCATCCCTGCTCCCGTAGAAGCAGTATATGCTAAGCTCAGCAACCTCGAAAACCTACGTCCGATACTCGATAATGCTGCCAACAACCCCATGGTGGCGGAAAAAATGAAGGAAGCCGGACAGGACCCGGCACAGCTGGAGAAGCTCAAAGACGTGCAGTTGACACCTGACAGCATCGCTATCCCGGCACCGATGGTAGGCACCATCTCCCTCTCCATCATCGAAAGAGAGGAAAACAAATGCATAAAGTTCCAGACAGACCAGTCGCCAGTGGAGGCTAACCTCTGGATACAGGTGCTCCCTACAAGCGAAATATCAACGCCATACGGCACTCCGGGCACAAAGATACGCATCACCCTCAAGGCTGAACTCAACATGATGATGAAGATGATGGTAGGCAAAAAGCTCGAAGGAGGCATCGACAAATTCGCTGATATGCTCGCTATGCTGCCGTATTAGGAATGTTGTTTAGTTGTTTAGTTGTTTAGTTGTTTAGTTGTATGCAAATACAGATAAACAACAAGACCACCAAACAACCAAACAACTAAACAACCAAACCACAAGACAACAAGACCACAAAACAACCAACACAATGAACAATATAGACCAACAGCAGCAAATGCAGTCAAGCAAAGACGTGAAAGAGTCCTCAAGTAAGAAAGACATTCTAAAGAAAGCCTCCCCAGGGGGAGGTTTGGTGGGGGCTAAACTTTGGGAGAAAAACTACTCCATCAACAAGGAGATAGAGCGCTTCACAGTAGGAAGAGACAGAGAAATGGACCTCTACCTCGCCAAGTATGACGTCCTCGGATCAATGGCACACATCACCATGCTCGAGTCTATAGGCCTCATAGGCAAGGACGAACTGCCGCTATTGCTCGACGAACTCAGGAATATCTACGAGATATGCGACCGTGGTGACTTCGTCATCGAGGACGGAGTGGAGGATGTCCACTCACAGGTGGAGCTCATGCTGACACGCAAGCTCGGCGATATGGGAAAGAAAATCCACTCCGGACGCTCCAGAAACGACCAGGTACTCGTCGATCTGAAGCTCTTCACACGTGCCGCCTTGCGTGACATCGTCTGCCAGACCAAGACGCTCTTCGACGAACTTATCTCCAAGAGTGAGGAGTACAAGGATGTCCTTATGCCTGGCTACACACATCTCCAGGTGGCTATGCCGTCCTCTTTCGGACTGTGGTTTGGCGCTTATGCCGAGTCGCTTACCGACGATATGCTATATCTCCAGGCGGCTTACAGGATGACAAACCGCAATCCTCTCGGCTCCGCGGCAGGCTATGGCTCTTCTTTCCCGCTCAACAGGCAGATGACTACCGACCTCCTCGGATTCGATTCCATGGACTATAACGTGGTGTATGCCCAGATGGGACGTGGAAAAATGGAGCGTAACGTGGCGTTCTCCATAGCCGGTCTCGCCGGTACGATGGCGAAACTGGCATTCGATGCCTGCCTTTTCAATTCGCAGAACTTCCAGTTTGTCCTCCTGCCGAAGGAGTGTACCACCGGTTCAAGCATCATGCCGCACAAGAAGAATCCTGACGTTTTCGAGCTTATACGTGCCAAATGCAACAAGATACAGGCGCTCCCTACACAGGTGACACTCATCCAGAACAATCTCCCATGCGGATATTTCCGCGACCTTCAGATAATAAAAGAGGTGTTCCTCCCTGCCTTTGACGAGCTGAAGGACTGCCTCGCCATGTGTGCCTACATCATCAACAAGATAAAGGTGCGCCGTGACATCCTCGACAATCCGATGTACGACCCTATCTTCTCCGTGGAAGAGGTCAACCGTCTGGCACAGAACGGTATGCCTTTCCGCGATGCCTACAAGAAAGTAGGGCTCGACATAGAGGCTGGCAACTTCACTCCCGACAAGAATATCCACCACACACACGAAGGTTCCATCGGCAATCTCTGCAATGACCGCATCCAGGCTCTCATGCAATCACTCCTCGATGGCTTCCATTTCGAGAAGGTGGATGAGGCTGAAAGCGCGCTGCTGGCAAAGCGATAGTCCATCAAAAGGTAATAGGGAATAGTCAATAGGTAATAGGAGATTAGCTTCGTCAGCTTGAGATATTACCTTGACAAGAGACCGAAAGTGGCAGGACTAATCTCCTATTACCCATTTCCTATTACCTGTTTCCTTCCTATCCAACCCTAAACATCAAGTCAATATGAAAAGATTTCTACAACTACTGGCACTGGCAATGATAGCCATACCGGCACTGGCGCAGCAACTGACGCCTGAGGAAGCAATGATGCGTGTAAAGAGAATGAGCGGCACAGCGCAGGCTAAAGCCACCAAGAGTCAGGCACGCAAGTTGGTTTACACCATGAAGGCCGCCGTGAACGGTATGCCTTCAGCCCCTGAAAGCAATGACAATCTCTTCTATATCTTCAGTGATGACAGGAGTTTTGTCATAGCAGGAGCCGACGAAAAGTTGCCGGCACTCATCGCTTACGGCAATTCCTCTGCCTTTTCAGCGGACAGCATCCCTGACAATCTCCGCTATTGGCTCGATGATTACAAGGTGAAGATGTCGGCTGCACTGGCTAAAGGCGTAACTCTTACATCGCCTACAGCAATGGGAACCCCTGTGGTAAAGCCGCTCGTCACCGCCAAATGGATGCAGAACGAGCCTTTCAACAATGACTGCAACGACATTGGACAGTCATCAGTGACTGGTTGTGTCGCCACTGCAATGGCGCAGATAATGTATTATCACAAGTGGCCGATGCAGGGAACGGGCAGCCATTCCTATTCTTACAAGCTCAATTTCGGTGGCGATATAGGCGTGAAAACCATCACTCCATCCGTAGATTTCTCCTCTCATACATATAATTGGAGCAATATGCAGGACGCTTACGGACTCTATGTAGATGAGGAAAGCGGCTATACCCAGAATGCTTCATATACTGATGACAAAGCCGCTGACGTGGCATGTCTGCTCCATGATTGCGGAGTGTCGGTGGATATGATTTATGCAGGCGGTAGTAGTTCTGCCAGTTCTGCTAAAGTCCCTTACGCTTTGACGACCTATTTCGATTATGATTGCGGTATGTCATATTTGCAAAAAGTCCTTTTCACCGATGAAGAATGGGCGCAGATGATACGCACCGAACTTGATGCACGGCGCCCTGTGCTCTATAGTGGTCAGACATTGAATAATGAAGGTCATGCCTTTATCTGCGATGGTTACGACAATGCTGGCTATTATCACATGAACTGGGGATGGCAAGGCATGGCAAATGGCTATTATCTTATCGTGGGAACCGATGCTCTCAATCCGGATCAATCTGGCACTGGCGGCGGTACAGTGGGCTTAGGTTATACCGAAGGCAATGATATGGTTATAGGAATACAGAAGGCGCAGGCTGGAAGTTCGTACAATTATATCATGTTCTGCAACCAACCTTTCACGGTAGATAATAGCAATCTCACGGCTTATTCTCCGATTTACTTGAAAGGTGGCTTCTATAATGGCAGCATATTAGAGGCTAATCTCGAAGTGGGAATGCGCTTCAAGCACACCACAGCCGACTATTCTCTGGATGTAAGATGCACTGCAGGCACGTTTAAGGTCAATCAGGGCTTCTCATCTTACGGCTGCTATCCGAGAAATCTGCGCTATAATGGTAAGTATGAGGTATATCCTATCTATCGTGTCAAGGGTACAACGGAATGGAAAGTGATGCTCTACAATAAGTCTTGGGCTGTCCCTACCACCACTTTCTCTGGCGGAGAAGAGCCTCCTGTGGTCAATCCTCCAGTGCCGGAGAAGAAGTATTACAATGTTTCAGTCACCTCTTCATCCGCTGACAAGGGCACTGTCACCGTGGAAGGTGTCGCTGATGGCAAAGCGGAGGAAGGCTCTGACATCACCATCACCGCGGTGCCACGCGATGGTTACCAGTTCGTGAAGTGGTCTGATGGCAGCAATGTCAATCCTCGCACCATCAATGTGAAGGATAATATCACCCTTACGGCCGAGTTCTCTGCCAAGAAATACAATATTATATATAAGGTGGACGGCAGTGAATACAAGACATTCTCCGTGGAATATGGCTCTGCAGTGACCCCAATAGCCGCTCCTGAGAAGGAAGGTTACACCTTCTCTGGCTGGAAAGGCTTGCCTGAAAGCACCATGCCGGCATCCGATGTGACGGTGAACGGCACGTTCTCAGTCAATTCCTACACACTTATATATAAGGTGGACAGCATTGAATACAAGACATTCTCCGTGGAATATGGCTCTGCAGTGACTCCAATAGCCGCTCCCGAGAAGGAGGGTTACACCTTCTCTGGCTGGCAAGGCTTGCCAGAAAGCACTATGCCGGCATCCGATGTGACGGTGAACGGCATATTCTCAGTGAATTCCTACACTATTATATATAGGGTGGACAGCATTGAATACAAGACATTCTCCGTGGAATATGGCTCTGCAGTGACTCCAATAGCCGCTCCTGAGAAGGAAGGCTACACCTTCTCCGGCTGGAAAGGCTTGCCTGAAAGCACTATGCCGGCATCCGATGTGACGGTAAACGGCACGTTCTCAGTCAATTCCTACACATTGACCTATATATATAATAATGAGACAGTGAAGGAGATAGAGCTGGAATATGGCAGTGAAATCCCTGCCTTCAACTATGTTCCGGAGAATCCTCACCACACATTCCTGGGATGGCGCACCGATGGTTACACCGTCATGCCAGCCCATAACCTCACCTTCATCGCCGACTTCACCGACGGCATCGGCTCTGTCACCGCCCTTCCGCAAGGCGTAAAGATATTCGATGCTACCGGAAAGCGCATCATGAAGCTCCGGAAAGGCTTGAATATCCTCGTCTATCCTGACGGTAAAGTCATCAAGGTGAATAGGTAATAATGGGTTGTTTTGTGGTCTTGTTGTTTTGTTGTTTTGTTGATAGTCAAATCGCAAGCAATCAATACGAACAGCAAAACCACAAAACAGCCCTTCCCCAAAGGAGCGAAGCCACTGTGTCCGCCGCGTTACCGGCGGATTCTAAAACTACGATAACCCATGCGAATAAAGCAAATAGCGGCACTATTGTCCCTCATCATCCTGTCATCCTGCTCGGCAGACGAGTATGAATACACCACGGACTGGCAGTGTTATTTCCTCTTTGACACGTCTATCCATAATGTCTGCATACTCAATAACGCCCTGAATCCTATGTCATCAGGCGTCTTCTGCATGGTAAGGCAGGAGCCGAAGAATGATGTCCTTCATCTGAAGATGCAGCTGCAGGACGGCAAGACGACGGACGACGTTGCGATAACGACGGCTGCCGAGTTGCGCCGTTCCTGCATCCTTGGCGCAAGCAACGGTCTTGTGATAGGCTATTCCACGCTCGACCAGCAGCTTTACGCATTCGATCTGCAGTGTCCCAACTGCCTTAAGGACAATTATCCCTACACGAAATACGCCCTGCAATGGACCAACAGCGGGCTTTGGCTCAAGTGTAATCACTGCCATCGGTCGTATGATCTCAACAACCGCGGCGTGGTGGTAAGTGGCGATGACGGACTGAAACTGCTCCGTTACCGTGCCAGTTATGGCGGGCGGATGCTTAGTGTGCATAACTGAAGGGAATAGATAATAGATAATAGGGAATAGGAGATTACTGTTACCGCTTGCGGATTCTCGCTAATGCGATCATCTCAAACGAGCAAAGGTAATCTCCTATTCCCTATTATCTATTCCCTATTACCTTGATTGAGGTAATCTCCTATTCCCTATTCCCTACATATTTTCGTCTTTTTTTCCGACAAATATGTCCTTTTTTTGTCTTTTTTGAAAAAAAGTATCATGTTTTGTAATGCGGAGTTGATATTTTTTTGTATATTTGCACCCGAATACTGATAAAAATCAATTTAATATCTACAAATAATCAGCTAAACTGCTGCAAACTATATTAAACAAAGAGAAAATTTTTATGGCAATAAGAGACTTGTGATCAAGGCACAACCATGCCCGTTAGCCAAAGAAAACAACTACTAATTATAAATTCATCATTTAATCACAAAACAACTATGTTTGGTAATTTAAAGACAATTCGCATTGCGCTGGCGCTGATGCTTACCATGATTGTGGGCACTATTCAGGCGCAGACCGTGAAAGGTAATGTGAAGGACTCCTTCGGTGACCCGGTTATCGGTGCCACTGTAATGGAGAAGGGTACCCAGAACGGTACCGTTACCGATATTGACGGTAACTTCACCATCAATCTTCAGAAGGCAGGACAGCTCGCCATTTCTTATGTAGGAATGAAGAGTAAGACTGTCGATGTGAAAGGTAAGTCAACCATTGAAATCACAATGGAGGACGACAACACCACGCTCAACGACGTTGTAGTCGTAGGTTACGGCGTGTTGAAGAAGAAGGACCTCACAGGTGCTGTTGCGTCAGTAAAGACTGAAGAACTCTCCAAGGTAGCAACTGCAAACGCACTTCAGGCTATGCAGGCTAAGGTGCCAGGCATTGACCTTCAGCAGAGCGACGGTCAGGCTGGTGCTGGCGTTAGCATAAAGCTCCGTGGTAACCGTTCTATCCTCGCAAGCAACAGCCCTCTTATCCTCGTTGACGGAGTGGAATACGGTTCTACACTTGATATCCCAGCTTCTGAAATCGAGTCTATGGATGTCCTCAAGGATGCTGCTTCCACCGCTATCTACGGTAGTAAGGGTGCTAATGGCGTAGTCATCATCACCACAAAGCGTGGTAAGTCTGGCAAGACCAACGTGGGATTCAATGCTTATCTCTCATTCAATTCCGCTGCCAACGTGCTCAAGCCAATGTACGGTGATGCTGAAGTGCAGCGTCTTGTTGATGCAAAGAACTATCAGATAGCTTCTGAGAATGGCTGGGACTTCTCCAAAGGCGACGCTACTGCTGAGAGCATTCTCGGCGGTGCAGTGCATGCTTACTCAGGTCTGAACCTCTATAATGACATCGTGAAGAACGGTTCTTACACCGATTGGATGGATATGATTCTCCAGAACGGTCTCACTCAGAACTATGAGGTGAACGTAAACGGTGGTACTGACAAGACAAACTTCAATGTGGCATTCTCCATGATGGACGACAATGGTATGCTCAATAATGATGAGTTCAAGCGTTACACCGGTCGTGTGAACATTGACCACAAGATCAACAGCATCGTAAAGATCGGTACTTCCCTCTCTTATGTTTACAAGGACAATGACAAGCGTAACAGCGGCGTATATAACCTCGCGCTCAAGATGACCACCATCGCTCATCCTTATGATGCAGAAGGCAACATCATCCAGAAGCCAAGCTACTTCTATGACGCTCACGGTAACCCTCTCCTCGATGAGGTGGACGGTGCTTTCCAGCGTAACATCGAGACTACCCGCTTCTTCGGCAGCGCATATCTCCAGCTCACTCCTGTCAAGGGAATGACTCTCAAGAGCAACTTTTCTCTCGACCGCAGCAATGCCCGTGACGGTATGTATCAGGATATGTACAGCATCGCACGTTTCCAGACTCCTACTACTTCATACATCACTCTCGCTAACTCTGCAAGCACCAAGTATGTATGGCAGAATACTGCTAACTACAACTTCAACATAGGCAGCGACCACGACTTCACAGCGCTCCTCGGTCACGAAATGATACAGACCGTGAAGGAAGCAAGCACTATCGAAGGTGACGCAGGTGCTGAGCACTACTTCAAGAGCTCATTTTATGATGTCAGCAAGATTGCAGACCCTAATACCTCTTCTTCATACGTAAAGAGTGCGCTGCTCTCTTTCTTCGCACGTATCAACTATTCTTACCTCGACCGTTACCTCTTCCAGGCTTCTTTCCGTGCTGACGGTTCTTCCGTTCTTGCTGACGGCCACAAGTGGGGTTACTTCCCATCTGCAAGTGCCGGCTGGCGTATCTCAGAGGAAAAGTTCATGGCTAACACCAAGTCTTGGCTCGACAACCTGAAGTTCCGCGTATCATGGGGAATCTCCGGTAACGCGGCTATCGACCCTTACATGACTCTCGCTACCATCTCTGCCATCGTGCCTAACTCTACCAACAAGGCTCCTATGACAATGGCAAACCCTGAGCTGACATGGGAGAAGACTTCTGCATTCGACCTCGGTCTTGACTTCTCATTCCTCAATGGCCGTATCAATGGTGTTATCGACTACTACATCAGCAATACTTACGACCTCCTCTACTACATGACTGCTCCTGCATCATCTGTATATACCTCTACTCTCGGCAACGTGGGTGAGACAAAGGGCCGCGGTCTTGAGGTGTCACTCAATGCCGTTCCTGTACAGACAGAGGACTTCAAGTGGGATGTAAACGCTTCTCTCACCATGTCAAAGGACGAGGTGACAAAGCTCCGTGACGGCGTTGAACAGGTAGTTGACGGCAATGACATCCTCAAGGTAGGCGAGTCTATCTCCGCTTTCTCTCAGTATGAGATTCAGAACTGCTGGGGCATCGGTGAGTTCGATAAGTACGTTGCTGACTTCAAGGCAAAGACAGGTCTCGACTTCCAGAAGCCTTATGCTGACTATGGTACCCCTGGTACCCTCCGCGTTGTCGACCAGGATCAGAACGGTATCATCAATGATGATGACAAGATTATCTTCAATCGCACTCCTAAGGCTATCCTCGGTATGACTAATACATTCACCTACAAGAACCTCTCTCTCTCTGTACAGATGATGGCTCGTCTCGGTGGATACATGAACTACGGTGGTTACAACCTCTATACTTACGACAATGCCAACTGGGGTGAGCTCAGCTACTGGACTCCTCAGAACACCAACACCATCATCCCTTCACCAGGTGCGTCAAGCGCAGGCGGTGCAACATACAAGAATGCGGTATGTATGGTAAAGGCAGACTACTTCAAGATCAAGGATATCACCCTCTCTTACCTCTTGCCTAAGAGCGTGCTCAAGAACGCAATGATCCAGAATGCCAAGTTCTACTGCTCACTCAAGAACTTCATCACCACTGGCGAAATCAGCGGTTATGACTCAGAGCGTGGTGGTTCTGTCACATTCCCACTCGCCAAGCAGGTAGTTGTAGGTGTTAATGTAACATTCTAATTCCGATACAATACAATGAAAAAGTATATCAATATATTCCTCGTAGCTGCCACATTAGGATTTGGCGCTACATCCTGCTCTGACTTCCTCGATGAGGACAACAAGACAGGTGAGACTGCTGACCTCGCTTACCAGACCGAAACAGGTATCGACGGCCTCGTCTCTTCAGCATACGCATACACCCGTGGATGGTGGGGCAAGGAGCCTTCACTCGGTCTCGCCGAGATGGGTTCTGACCTCTTCTACTATGGTTACGACAACAAGCAGAAGTCTCTCTGCTCATACGACCTCTCTGCTGAGTGCTATGGTTTCTCTTCTACCGGCGGTACCAACGCCGTGAACGACAACCATTGCCTCGACCAGTACTGGGAGCTCTTCTATGCCGGCATCGACGTATGTAACAATGCAATGAAGTATGTGCCTGAATGCAGCGCCATCGAGCAGGGCAAGAAGGACGCATACCTCGGCGATGCACACTTCCTCCGCGCTCTCTACTACTCTCAGATCGTGGCTATCTGGGGTCCAGTGCCTTACAATGATAAGCCTATTACCGAAATCAATAGCGTGCCAGTACGTCAGCCTGAGGCTGTCATCTACAAGCATATCCTCGATGACCTCAAGACATCCATGGACTACTTCCAGAAGGGTGGCGTGACTGCACACAACAAGACCACCGGCGTAGGCCGCGCTACATACTACAGTGCTGAGGCTCTTTACGCTCGCGTAGCTCTCTATGCTGCTTCATGGCTCGGTGCAAACTCCATTGAGGGTTACGGAAATCTCTATACCGAGGCTCTCAATGCAGCAAAGGACGTTATCGCTAACTCCGGCGCAAAGTTCTATGACCGCTATACAGACACATGGAACCTCAACAACGAGGAGGCTACTACAAACGCTGAGAACATCTTCGCAGTGCACTACAGCAACAGCCTCGCAAGCGGCAACGACAACTGCGTGCCTTACCGTTTCGCTGACAGCGGCAAAGGCGAGTTCAACTCTCTCCTCACCCGTAAGGGCTACAAGAACAATGGTGGCTCAGCTATGAACCTCATGTTCGTAAGCCTCTGGAACAACGGATGTGCTGACCTCGGTGGTTCTGGCAACAAGAACACCTGCGTATTCCAGCGTGTTACTACTGCCAACAATGCCCTCATGCCTTCAAAGAAGACCGGTGCCAACGTGGATTGCACCAACTACTACTCTCCTTACGGACGTGGATTCACACGTTACCTCCCTTCTCTCTACCTCTGGACAGAGCTTGCCAAGATCAAGGACACTGACCAGCGTTACAATGGTACACTGCTCGACCACTACAACTGTCCTAAGGACCTTGCACAGAACCCTGAGAACTATCCTGATATGGACCTTCAGGAAGAGAAGCCTTACGACGAGGCTTACAAGGAGGACGGCAACTACTTCAACGGTGGTGTGAACGCTATCGTTTATTCTATCCTCGACGGTGACTCAGAGGAAGGCAAGGCTCTCCAGGCTGAGGCAAAGAACAAGTATCGTCTCCAGTTCGCTTTCGGCGGTGACATCCCTGTATATACATCCGGCGATATGGCTACTGCTCTCCCTACAGAGGGCGGAAAGGCTGTTTCCGACGTATATGGTGACGAACGTTACGCAAGTGAGAAGATCGAAGGACGCCGCTCTTTCCCAGGCATCAAGAAGTTCCTTGACGACCAGGTGAACGAGAATTATCCTAACCTCACATACGATATCTGCCCACGTGACTTCATGGTGCTCCGCCTTGCTGAGATGTATCTCATCCAGGCTGAGTGCGAACTCCAGACAGGCAACGCTGACCAGGCTGCAAAGACCATCAACGCTCTTCGCGCCAAGCGTGCCATCAGCGGCAAGGACAACTCCCTCTCCGCTGTATATGGCGAGAACACATGCACCATCGAGACCATCCTTCGTGAGCGTGCCATCGAGCTTTGCGGTGAGTTCCAGCGTTGGTTCGACCTCAAGCGCACACATACTCTCATCGACCATGTGAAGAAGTATAACGCTCAGGCTTCAAAGAACATCGCAGTGAAGCACTACTATCGTCCAATCCCTAACACTGAGTTCCTCTCCATCAAGAACGGCGGTAACCTCAGCGTTTCACAGGATGCAAACGGCGTAATGCAGTACAGCGAGGCTTCTGACCTCTTCTGGCAGAACCCTGGCTACTAATCATCTGAACCCTCTTTTCGGGAGGTTTCCTCCCGTAATGCATGATTTCTTTGTTTCCCCCATCGGCTCCGGCTGGTGGGGGAAATGTTTTTTTGTAGTTCTTCCTCGCATCCATAGCGAGCGTCCGCCACTGTGCCCGTCGCATTACCGGCTGATATGATCACAAAAGAGGAAAAAACCGTGGAAAACTTGGAATTGTCATATCTTATTAGTATCTTTGCCGGAAACAAATAAAAAAAGTAACGTGATATGTCAAAACCACGGTGGGAACAGAAACTGGACAGTTACGGCAAGGCGCTTGGCAGGCTTGCCGCTATAGTGAATGAGAGCAAGCGACGCGAGCTCAATAGGTTTGCTGTCAAACAACTCTTTTCGGGTTGCAAAAATACAATAATAATACGAAACAGCAAGGACTTTTTAGCAACTTTTTACGGTTGATTTTCTGTAATTATATAATGTGGTTTAGTGACGGTGAAAAAATAAATTGGTATGATTTGAGCCTCATATTTTTGAGATATTTTCTTCACTCGAAGAGGGAGTATAGCGGGCTATATGACCGATGAGAGGGAAGAAAATAGCCAAAAAGATGAGGTTGGAAATTTATATTGATATGGTACATTTTTCACTCAAATCGTACCAAGTTATTTTTTTACCGTCACTTAATCGTAATCGCAGAAAAAAAAAGTATTTTTGTAGGCAAGAATCGTATAAAAACAAGACCCGATAGCTTGACGAATCAGAGGCTACCGGGAATCAACGCTACAAAGATAGTGTTTTTTCTTGTTACAACCAAGTAAATGGACGATTTTTTATGGAATATTTAGAATTTGAGCGAATCTTGTCTGCCAAACGAATGCAGAGTTATAAGGATGCTGCGAATGGTGACACTCGCAAGGCTATGGCTTTGTATCGCTACAACTTACGTTTGTCGCAGGAGATGTTTACGATAGTTAGCTGCTTTGAAGTGGCATTGCGTAATGCGATTGATAGTCTTTTGGTGCCGACCTTGGGAGAGAATTGGCTGAAAGATTCTGTTCAAGACAATGGAATATTCTCCAATGGACGCATGAATGAGACAAGGAAAATCATAGAAAAGGCATACAACCGCTTGAATAGACAAGGCATCTATTCTCATTCCAAACTTATTGCAGAAATGGAATTCGGTGTATGGAAATATATGTTTTCCTCACTACAATATCGTGCGACAGGACAATGTCTGCTAAGGGCTTTTCCAAATAAGCCGCGTTCATCGGTGGCTGTTCAATATAACAACGCCTACATATTCAATGAATTAGACAAGGTGAACAGTTTGAGAAATAGAATTGCACACCATGAACCTATCTGTTTCAGGCTTCATGTATCAGAAATAGATACAAGTTACATTGTCAATGAATACCAGAAAATACAGACTTTATTTTCGTGGATGGGTATTGATTCACGTTCAATGCTTTATGGGCTTGACCATGTGCAAAGTGTTTGTGCCAAGATAAACAGTTTAAAAGGGTAATAATAGAGCCAGGTTATGAATAACGACAAGAATGACTTTTTCCTCCATTCCAATGAGGTGAATCATATCATCATGCAGAAGAATGGTGAGCGTGGCTATCCACATTGCGCCACAAGTGGGAAAAGAAAGAAGGCATAACCTTGAGCGAGACAGAGAGAGATGTTTTGAGATTGTCTGCCCAAGGCTATACGATGAATGACATTGCCGACAGAATGTGCAAGTCGGTGGATACCATCAAGGCTTGCAAGCGAAGTATCTTCGCCAAGTTGGGCGTGAAGAATATCGCCGAAGCCTTGTTTCATGCTGCGAACTATCAGCTGATGCTCTATTTTGCTATTTTTTGCCTTTTTAGGCGTTCTTTTTAAAGAAGAGTGAAGAGTGAAAAAACCGCGCTTCGCTCGGTATTGTCTTCCAGACAAAACCTGTTGTTTAGTTGTCTTGTTGTTTAGTTGCCCTGTTGTTGGTTGTCGCATAGGCACTCTTTGCATTCAACAAAACAACAAAACCACCAGACCACCAGACAACAAACCAAACTTTCAAATCGAAACTTTTCCCCCATTTTTACTTACGATTATTTTCCGGAAATGCGGAAAAAGGGGAGCTGGGGTGAAAGCATAGATATTAGGGGGTGAAAGCTATGGTATTAGACGATGAAAGCATAGATATTGCAATGCGATATCTATGCTTTCAGATTGTAAGTACATTGCGCGGTGACGCGGGGGCTACACAGTGGCGGTCTTTTCATGTATCACGTGCCACTGTGTCTCAAACAGCGTGCTGCCGTGTCTCAAATTATGGCAGCCACTGTGCCAACGGCTTTTACCGTTGGACGCAAGCAGCCTTCCGTGTGCCTTATTTCAGCACCTTCTTGCCATTGACGATGATAAGGCTCTTCCTGCCGTTGCCTTCCTGCTGACGGAGTGCGTCGGGAGAGAGACGCTGACCAGCGAGATTGTATATGCCTTGGCGTGGCTTTGCGCTGGAATCATGGATGGTGTCAATGCCAGTAGGGTCGTAAGAGGTGGTGATGGAGAGCGCAGGCTTGTAGTTTGCAGAGCCTTTGCCGTATATCTGTCCGCCCGCTACGCCGTTTGACATTACGAAGATGATGTAATTCTGATTAGCATCCACCATAGCCTTTACTGCATCGGTGGCATCCACGGTGCGTGTGGCGTCAGTGCGCTTGATGTCGCTGAGCGAAGCCACTTCGGTGCCTGTCTTGGCTGACAGTTCAGGGATGTCGGCAAGTGAAGCGATGCGTGTGGTGCCGGTAGGCATATAGCAGATGTCGAGAGCACGGCCATCATACCTTCCTCCGCAGTTGACGGTGAAGGTAAACTCCGCCTTTGTCACTTCCTCACCGGCAGGAATGTCGTATGAGAACTGTGCATAAGCCTGCGCAGCCCATGATGTGCTGCCCCAGTTGTTGTAGTAATGTGACTCCAGGTCGATGAATTTTCCGGCTTCGTTGCTGCCGCCCTGCACGCTTGCGGTGTGGTCGAGAGTGGCTTCATAATGCTGTGTGGTGATGCCGCCGCCATTGAATGTCTCGCCTTCCTTCTTCACGCGGAGCAGTCCGTCGGTAAAGAGAGTGGAGGTCTCCCATTCCAGTCCCTCGCCAGGAGTGGCAGGATAGATGGTGAATGAGCCTGCTCCGCTGGTGATGTTTGCAGCGTCCTTGATGACAGGGAGCGTGTCGCCGCGCTTGAACTGATGGTTGCTGATGCGTGACAGGTCTATTTCGAGGCCTGCACCGTCGGCAACGCTGATGGTGCCGGCTACGGAAATGCCGTTGAGGATAATCGCTCCATCTTCGCCTTCAGCCACAGGGATGACAAGCTTGCTGCCGCTATTGAGCGCAAGACCGCCCTTGGCTGTCAGATGGCTGCCATCCACTCCTTCGTCGCCGGGACAGAGCGTGCCGCCGCCGTTGACGGTAATCTTGCCCTTAACCGAGCCTTTGCCCTTGAGCGTAGCGCCGTCAGCCACGGTCATGGCTCCCTTGCCGGAATTATTTCCGTTGACGATGAGCGTGCCTTCATTGATGGAAGTGGCGCCGGAATATGTGTTGTCTCCGTTCAGTCGCCACAGTCCTGTGCCCACCTTGATGATGGATGTGGTGCCGGTGTAGCTCTTTCCGCTTGTAGCCCAGTCGTTGATGATGCCGTGGAAGGTTTCGTCAGAGTTGGCTCCGCCTACGGTCCATGAGCATTTGAAGTTCTTCGTGTTCTTGCTTGAGCCTACGAGGTAAGAGCCTTTCTCGCCGGATATGCCGCCCACGACGTTGTCCGCATTGGTAGTCCATGCGCCCATCCATGTCTTGTCGCTGAGGTTTACTCGGAGATTAGGGCTGTTGAATTTGGACTCATTCATGAAGAGGACATTCTCACCACTCATCGGAATGCCCTTGATGTAGAGCTGTCCGTCGAAGTCAGCGAATGATGAATTGACGTAATAGCGGAGGTACGGGATTTCGAGGGTGAGGTCGCCCGTGCCGGATATGACGCTCTTCAGCGTGCCGTGGCTTGGGCATTTGATGGTGGATGAAGTGCCTTCAGCCACCTCTATCGGGAATGAGTGGGTCTGCTTGTCCTCCTTTTTATAAGCGAACTGCAGTGTGCCGCCGCTCATCACTACCTTCTTGCCGAGCGAACCGAATGCCTTGCTCGCGTTTTCCACGTCCTTGAATGAGAGCGTACCGCCCTTGAGGATGGTGGAACCCGTGTATCCGAAGAAGTTGTTTGCGTCATTGATGACGAGTGTGCCGTTGCCGTCGAGCGTGAGACTGCCCGTTCCTTCGAAGTGGCCCTTGGCTTCAAGTGCTGCATTGGCATCGGTGATTTCGAGTGTGGAAGGCATGAGAAGCTTTGCTCCACGGTCAGTAGCGGCGCTTTCACCGGTATATCTCAGTGTGCCACCGTCGAGAATGAGGTTCTGCGGGTCAGCGATTGAGGCACCGATAGGCGAAGCGAGTCCGCCGTCCGCTATGCTGTTGATTTCCAGAGTGCCTTCATGTATTACTGTTGCGCCCTTGTAAGCGTTTGAATTGCACATGATGAGCGTGCCCTTTCCTGCCTTGTTGAGCGAAGCATTGCCGTTGATGGCGGCTCCGATGACGGTTATCTTGCCCTTGCCTGTGGCCACTACGCTCTCAGGATTGATGTCGGAGGTGAGGCGGTAGTTGAGCACGTCGTCGGATGAAAGGAGCAGTTTCTGTCCGTCCTTCACGTCTGTGGAATTGGTTACGTCAGGCACGTAGGAGTCAATATCCACGATGCTGCCCTCTAATTGTCGTGTGGAGAAAGCGCCAGAGGTATAGTCCGAGTAGATGGTCTCGCCCTTGTCCTCGCCGAAAGCGCGGACGCGGACATCGTAAAGGGTGGCTTGCTCAAGGTCGGAGATGGTGAATGATGTGGCATCAGCCGCGGTGCGTCCCGCTTCCTTCCATTCCCCTCCGTTGGATTTCCCCTCGATGATGAATCCCTTCTCGCCGTATGTGTAGTCACGCCATGAGATGGTGATGGTCGAAGTGGTGGCTTTGCTTAGCTCCAGATTGATAGGCTGGCGCAGGAACACCTGCCTGTCGTCTGCAGAAATGGAGTTGATATAGTTCTCGATGTTGAGGTATCCGTTTGCAGCCACTTCGCAGGCATCGTCCTTGTTGGGGTTTGTGCCGTTGGCTTTCTCCCATTTGTCCGGCATTCCGTCACCGTCAGAGTCGATGATGGCATTGCCTTTCCACCATGCCCAGTCGTTCGGACTGCCGATAGGAAGGCTTGTCTCGTAGGTGATTATCTTGCCCTTCTTGCCGAAGGAGAGCAGTTCCTCTATCATGTAGCAGTCAGCCTGGTCACGGTAAGGGAGGCTTGCGCCCACTGTAGGGATGTTCTTCTCTATCAGTTGGTTGCCTGGATAGAGGTCCAGCTTGGGGTAGTCATACGGTGTCTCCACGCGGGTGGCGGCGCTGTAGTTGGTGATGAGGCTTGGATTCAGCACGCCGTCGAGGTTCTTGTCCTGCCAGTTGTCGTTGCCGTAGCAGTTGAATTTCTCGTTGGCACCGCCGAATGCTTCGCCGCCTTTCGCTGGACCGTTGATGAAGAGGTTTGACTCTATGTTGCAGTAAGACGTGCCTTCTGAGTCGCCGCCCATGATGTAACAGCCGTTCTGCCAGTTATATACCACGTTGTTGGCATACTGGTTTGTGCCCTTTATCTTGTTGTTTCGGGTGGAATTGTCGCAATAGAAGTTTCTGTAGAGCGTGATATGGTCAGCCTGCATCAGTCCGCCGGCGGAGTGGGGGAGCAGACCCTGTCCGAAGATACAGTTCTGCAATGTGATGTCGCCCAGCGTTCCCTTGTTGTCGGAATTGATGGAGAAGGTCTCGTCAAGGCCCCATGAGAAGGAGCAGTGGTCGAATATCATGTTGGTGCCGTTGGCTATTCCGGCGCAGTCCTTGCCGCTGTCGCCGCCGCGTCCCATCCTCACTCTGAGGTAACGGCAGATGATGTTGTTGGCACCAGAGAAGCTTACGCCGTTGCCATAGACCGTGATACCCTCGCCAGGAGCCGTCTGTCCGGCTATGTAGAGGTTGCTCTTGAAAATAATTCTGCTCTTGATGTTGATGACACCGCTCACGTCGAAGACCACGATGCGGTTGCTCTGTGACACTGCATCGCGCAATGAGCCCGTGCCGGAGTCATTGAGGTTGGTGACGTGATAGACGGTGGGAGCTGAAGAAGCACGCGCTCCCTTGGCGTATCTTCCCCATCCTGCCGCTTCGGGAAAGGCGAGCTGCTGCGCCGAAATGGTGGTGATGCCGGCAATGATGGTGGCTGCCAGCACTGGGATTCTCAAGTGATTTCTCTTGATCATTGTTGTTAGTATTTAGTGATGATAATTATCGTAGTAGGTTTATCTGACAGTATCTTCCTCGTTTTTGTGTCGTCAGTAGTGATGTTATCAGAAATATTACTGGATGGTATCACACCATTCAGTATGCAAAAGTAATTATAAAATAGGAGAAAAACGTGAAAATCCCTATTTTTTTTCTTCATTATAGTGAAAAAATATTGTATTGTTGGCTTTTGTCGTAGGAAATATGTAATTTTGCATTGTTAATAACAGACTCCATATATGGCACTCAACAATACCCTTACGCAAGAACAGGAACTCGTACAGAGACAACAGCAACTACTCACTGCACAGCAGATACTGCAGGTGAAGCTGCTGGAGATGCCGCTTACCCAGCTCGAAGAGAAGGTAAAGGAGGAACTGATGGTCAATCCCGCTCTCGAAAAGGAGATGCCCGAGGATGCCGAATCCGACGTGAGGACGGCGGAAGGGGATGTCAATGGCAGCACTGATTACGGCGATGATGCCTACTCGGGCGACGACAATGCGCACGAACACGACGCTGATGACTATGATGCCGAAAACGAAAGATACGAGAAGCAGAGCGAGAAAGAGGACCGCGACCAGGCTCTTGACGAGGCTCTCGACAGCATAGACTCCGACGACAGGCTCGTGACGGACTACCGCCAGAAGAGCAACAACGCCCCCGCGTCTTCCGAACAGGAAGAGATGGTCTATGGAGATACCACTTCTTTCCGCGACAAACTCATGGAGCAGGTGGCTGAAGAGGAACTGACCGAGACGCAGCGCACCGTGATCGAGTATCTCATAGGTATGCTCGATGACGACGGGCTGCTGCGTACCGACCTCAGCATCATCTGTGATAACCTCGCCATTTATTATTATCTCGATGTCGATATCCAGCTCGTGGAGAAGGTATTGCATATCCTTCAGGGCTTCGACCCTGCCGGAGTGGGAGCCAGAAGCCTGCAGGAATGCCTCCTCCTGCAGATTGACAGGCGTGAGGACTCTGCCATGACACGCAATATGCGCAAGGTGATAAAGAAATACTACGACGATTTCACCAAGAAACATTGGGAGAAACTCAGCCAGTATCTCCACATACCGGAGCAGGATATGGAGGATGTCATCGCCGAACTGCGAAAGCTCAATCCCCGTCCGGGGGCCTCTCTCGGCGAGACTATGGGCAGAAGCGTCAATCAGGTAACGCCCGATTTCATCATAGACAGTTCGGTGGATGGACGCATCTCCTTCTCACTCAACAGCGGAGACCTCCCTCGTCTGCACGTATCACCTGACTATGAGGAGATGCTGCGCGGCTATCAGATGAACTCGAAGTCGCTCTCCAGGTCGGAGAAGAGTGCGCTGCTGTTCTACAAGGAGAAGATAGAAAGCGCGAAAGGATACATCGATGCCATCGAGAAAAGGCAGAAGACAATGTCTGCCACCATGAAGGCCATCATCGACATACAGCATCGCTACTTCCTCGATGGTGACGAAGCAGACCTCGTTCCGATGACGGAGAAGGACGTGGCAGAGCGCATCGGAATGGATATATCCACCGTATCACGCGTCTGTAGGTCGAAATATGCGGAGACACCGTGGGGCATATTCCGCCTCAGGCATTTCTTCTCATCGGGCTATAGCGTGGATGGTGAAAACGAAATGTCAAACCGACGCATCAAGGCAGCGCTGCTCGAAATCATCAAGCACGAAGACAAGAAGCGCCCATTGAGCGATGACAGCATAGCCAAAGCCCTCAAAGAGCAAGGCTTCCCAATAGCCCGCCGCACCGTGGCAAAGTATCGCGACGCGCTGAAAATACCGGTAGCACGCCTCCGCCGCTGATCCAAAGGAAGAGAGAAGCAAGGGTCCGCCACTGTGTCGGGCGCGTTACCGCCCGATATTAAGAGAAAGAAGCAAGAAAGAAAGAACAAAGAAATGAGCGAAGTAACCATACTCCCCCAGCCTGAAGGCAAAGAATCAAGGAAGCCCGCACGCCGCTTCGAGCGAGCTTCCATAGTCACCTCGCGCCTTGTCAGCATCGTCTTCACCCCATTCTATCTGCCATTGGTGAGCACGGTGCTGCTCTTCATGTTCAGCTATCTCACCATCCTCCCGTGGCAATACAAGACCTTTGTCTTCGTGATGGTATATCTGTTCACCATCTTTATACCAACGATGCTCATACATCTATACCGCCGCTACCAGGGATGGTCTATGCTGAGGCTCATCAGTAGGGAAGGACGTATGGTGCCATACATCATCTCCATCACCAGTTACTTCATGTGTTTCTACCTGATGAGGATATTCCATTTCCCGCATTTCCTCTGCATCATAGTCCTCGCAGCGCTCTTCACCCAGATAATATGTGCCTTCACCAACATCTGGCTGAAGGTTTCCACGCATACGGCAGCCATAGGTGGCATAACTGGAGGCATACTGGCATACGCTGAAATCTTCGGTTTCGACCCCACAAAGTGGCTCTGTCTCTGCCTGATAGTAGGCGGATTGGTAGGTACCGGCAGAATGATTCTCCGCCAGCATTCACTCCATCAGGTGGTATATGGATTCCTGATAGGCGCGCTTGTCTCCTTCGCCGTAATCTATATAGTGAAATAAAAGGATAGACCCCCTCTTATCCCCCACAGTGTCGGGCGCATCCTTGCCATGTATTCCCAAGTGTCCGCCACTGTGTCGGGCGCGTTACCGCCCGATATTAGCGGAATGTGGAAATGGCGCAAGCCATTCTTCATCTTTTCATCCACTCCCCGTCACCAGCGGATAATAATAACAACAACAAATAAAAACACCCACAAAAATGCAACCAAAAGTAAGCATCATCATGGGCAGCACCAGCGACCTGCCTGTAATGGAGAAGGCTATGACCTTCCTCAATGACCACAAGATTCCATTTGAAGTAAACGCATTGTCTGCACACCGCACACCGGAAGCAGTGGAAAAGTTTGCACGTGGCGCTGAGTCTCGTGGCATTCGTGTCATCATTGCCGCTGCAGGAATGGCGGCTGCTCTCCCTGGTGTCATAGCTGCAAACACCACTCTGCCTGTCATCGGTGTGCCTATCAAGGGTATGCTCGACGGTCTTGATGCCATGATGTCCATCATCCAGATGCCTCCTGGCATTCCTGTAGCCACTGTAGGTGTCAATGCTTCCATGAATGCAGCTATCCTTGCCCTTGAAATCCTTGCCCTTTCAGACCCTGAAGTGGCTGCAAGAATGAAGGAATACAAGTCTCATCTCGACCAGAAAATCGAGAAGGCAAACAAGGATCTCTCACAGATCAAGTACGAATTCAAGACCAACTAAGAGAAGACCCCTTTCTTAAATGAAGAATGAAGAGCCACTGTGTCAGCCGCGTTACCGGCTGATGTCTGTCAGTTACCGCAAGGCGAAGAACGTAATTCGCATTCTTCACTCTTCATTCCTCATTCTTCATTAAACAAAACCAACCAATGCAAAGAAGACAAACATCCCCCACAAGGGTAGGAAACATCATCATAGGTGGCGGCGATACCATAAAGGTGCAGTCAATGACCACCACAAATACCAACGACACTGAGGCGTGCGTGAGCCAGGCAAAGCGCATCATCAATGCCGGAGGTGAGCTCGTTCGCCTTACCACACAGGGCAGACGTGAAGCGGAGAACATGAAGAATATCTCCGATGCACTCAAGGCTGAGGGCATTATGACACCGCTCGTGGCGGATGTCCACTTCAATGCCAACGTGGCAGACATTGCCGCTCTCTACTGTGAAAAGGTCAGAGTAAACCCAGGCAACTACGTCGATCCGGCGAGAGTGTTCAAGAAACTGGAATACACCGACGAGGAATACCAGCAGGAACTGCAGAAGATACGTGACCGGTTCGTGCCTTTCCTCAATATCTGCAAGGAGCATCACACCGCTGTTCGCATAGGTGTCAACCACGGTTCGCTGTCAGACCGCATCATGTCACGCTACGGAGATACCCCTGCCGGCATAGTGGAATCATGCCTTGAGTTCCTCCGCATCTGCCGTGAAGAGGACTTCCACGACGTGGTAATCAGCATCAAGGCGAGCAATACCGTGGTGATGGTGCAGTCAGTGCGCCTCCTTGTGGAAAGGATGGATGCGGAAGATATGCACTATCCGCTGCATCTCGGAGTGACGGAAGCCGGAGAAGGCGAGGACGGACGCATCAAGTCTGCCGTAGGCATCGGCGCTCTCCTGACGGAAGGCATAGGCGATACCATCCGCGTAAGCCTGTCCGAAGAGCCTGAATGCGAGATTCCTGTGGCCAGAAAGCTCGTCTCCTTCATCCCCGAATGCGCTGAAAAGCGTGAGAATGCCCGCATTGAAGGCGGCACGCTCTATCTCTCTTTCGCTGAGGAATGCCTCGAAGACCTTCAGCTCAAGGCTGCCATGACAGCCGGAGCACTGCTCATCGACGGCAAGGCAAAGGACCTCGTGATAGAAAACAACGGCGCTGTCGTGTCATCAAGTCTCCATGATTCCAGCCTCTCTGCCGACCAGAAGGACGATAAAGTCCATGCTTTGGCTGACGCAATACTGCAGGCTGCGAGAGTGAAGTTCACCAAGACGGAGTATATCTCATGCCCTGGATGCGGCAGAACGCTCTATGACCTTCGTGCCACAATAGCGAGGATAAAGGCTGCAGTGGCAGAAAAGGCGAAGAAAGACCCGAGATACAACACCCTGAAGATAGGCATAATGGGCTGCATTGTCAATGGTCCCGGCGAAATGGCCGACGCTGATTACGGCTATGTAGGAGCCGGACCGGGCAAGATTTCCCTATATCGCAACAAGGAATGCGTGGAGAAAGCCATCCACGAAGCCGACGCTGTGGAGCATCTCTTCGCCCTCATCGACTGCGAATTGCAGTGACCCGCCACTGTGTCGGGCGCATTACCGCCCGATAATCCCCGACATTCCAAAAAGAAAACCAATGAAAAAAGCAATCCTATCCGCCCTCTTACTGACTCTGGGCATAATGACCATCCACGCACAGGAGACAGAAGACCTCGACGTGAAATACACCAAGGGCCTCCTGAGCGAAGGCACCGAGGCACCGGACTTCGCCATCCGCGACCCGAAAACGGGCAAAGAGACCTTCCGACTCAGCGCCATGCGCCCCCAGAAGGTGGATGGCAAGGCGCTGCCGGGAGTGTGGACACTCATAGATTTCTGGGCTTCCTGGTGCTCCGACTGCCGCAGGGAGATGCCTGTGGTGAAGGAGATAAACGACAAATTCTTCAACAGGCTGCAGGTGGTAGGCGTCTCTTTCGACACCGAAACGGCGAAGATGCGTGCCTACTGCAAGGAAAACAGAGTCGATTGGCTCCAGTATTGCGAGGGAGTGAAATGGAAAGACACCAAGATTTCCAAGCAATACAACATCCAGTGGCTCCCAACCATGTACCTCATCGACCCGGAAGGCAAGGTGGCATTCACCACAGTGATGGCCGGGAAGATGCTGGAAAAGCTCAAGCAGCTCGACAGCGAGGGCAAACTCGTGGAATATGAGACCATGCCCCACTATCCCGGAGGCGTGAAAAACCTCGTCAGCCGCATCAACCAGATACTCAAATACCCGGCCCTTGCCGAGAAATGCAGGGCTGAAGCCGAAGTGATGGTGGTCTTTGATGTCAATGAAAACGGCGGAGTGGAGAACGTGGCGATAGACAAATACAATGAAATGGGCACCTTCAGCGGCAAGTATTACGAGGCTCTTTCCGAGCAGGACAAGGCTGTAGCCCACAATGATGTGCGCATACTCTTTGAGAAAGAGGCTCTCCGCACGGCACAGGCACTCGGCAGATGGGTGCCAGGCACACGACGCGGAAAGAACATCAAGGTGCAGTTTTATCTCCCATTGACCTTCCGTCTGTAGGAAGTTAATTTGGTTGTCGGTTGTTGGTTGTCGGTTGTCGGTAAGTATGCGCTTCTTATGGGTGCCAGCCAGCCACTGTGTTGCCCGCGTTACCGGGCAATCCAAACCAGCAACCGACAACCAACAACCGACAACCGACAACCGGCAACATGAAAAATAGAAATACGATATACCTCCTCCTGACAGCCGTAATCATAGCGATTGCGGCTGTCAGTATATGGCGCCTGCGTCCGGTGACGCAGGAAGAGCTGCGTGATGCCACGGTGGATGTCTATCGTGAGGACTGCTATCTCCTCATGTCGGGCAATGACACGCTTCTGGCTTTCAGCGGAATTGACGGCGACACGCTGCTCCTCGACGGCACTGCTGACGTGCGTAATGTCAAGCGTCAGACGGTGCATTGCAAGGGATTGCTCGTCAATAGCATTCCCGTCATCCCCTCATGCCGTGGCAGAATAATGGTGATGCCGAATGATACGCCGCGCCTTTGTCGGCTGAAAGCCAGGCAGTTGCAGAGCGTTGTCAAAAACGAGACCGCGTATATCGACCGCCTTCTCCATGAGATAGCCGACCAGGAGAGAGATGTGGCGTATTATCTCAAGACGCACAACGTCATAGACATGGGCTTCGATGTGGTGGCAAGGACGGACAAGAGGCTCTCACGCACGGCGGACTCGCTACGCCATCTCTCCGGCAAACTGAAGCATACCGCTGCCGATACGGCTCTCCAGATAGTCTTTTCGCCAAGATATTACGCCATTCTCACGTCGCGCGACTCGGGCAAGGTGAAGCGTTACTGCCACTTCGTGGAGCGTCGTGACGGCATGATAATGCTGAAATCATCCGACGGAATGCCGGACATCTATTCCACAAGGATAAGCAAATACTCTACAGAAGCCATACGCAAAGCCCTCGCTCTCTGTCCCAAAGCCACGGTAGTACTGCCGAAGAACGTGAGGATTGACTCGCTCGGCACGTACAGGGGCGGACTTGATTCCGTCCGTGCATCGCATGGTTACGGTACGCTGGCGATGCGTGACGGCGGCTATTACGAAGGCGAATGGCAGCATGGAAAGCGCAATGGCTGGGGACTTGCCCTCTCTCCGGGCAAGCGTCTGCGCATAGGAGAGTGGAAGGACGACCGCTTTCTCGGCGAGCGCATCATCTATACCGGCGAGCGCATCTACGGCATTGACATCTCACGCTTCCAGCATGAGAAGGGCAGAAAGCGATTCAAGATAGACTGGAGCAACCTCGCCATCACCAGTCTGGGAAGGCTGAGCAAGAAGAAAGTGATGGGCGAGACGAATTTCCCCATCTCCTTTATATATATAAAGAGCACGGAAGGCACCTCGATAAGAAACAGATACTTCAACGCTGACTACTGTGATGCCCGCCGGCATGGATATAAGGTGGGGGCGTACCATTTCTTCTCCACCCGCACCGGCGGTGCCGCCCAGGCGAGATATTTCCTGAAATACTCCCGTTACAGCAAGGGCGACTTCCCTCCTGTCCTCGACCTTGAGCCGACACGCAGCCAGATAATCAGGATGGGAGGCACGGCGAAGATGCTGAAAGAGGTGCGCCAGTGGCTCCATATCGTGGAGAAAGCCCGTGGCGTGCGCCCGATTCTCTATATCAGTCAGGCGTTCGTGAGGAAATATATGTCTGCCGCTCCCGACCTTATTCATGACTACAACATCTGGATAGCGCGTTACGGCGAGTACAAACCCGAGCTCAACCTCGTCTTCTGGCAGCTCTCTCCCGACGGCAGGGTGAGGGGAATACGCACGGAAGTCGATATCAATGTCTTCAATGGATTCCAGGAGGAGTGGGAGAGGTTTCTTAAATGAACGAAGTGAAGAGTGAAAGGTGAAGAGTGGAAGCCCTCCCCAACCCCTCCCTGGAGGGGCTTTCTTTGGTTACTGAAGGCTGGTCATATCAGCTGGTGATGTGGTTGGCAGCATGGAGAAAAATGGGACAGAATCACTGTTTCTTCGTTTCCGAAATGCAATAGTGGATATTTCGCAATGCTCAACACGATGTTGGGATGTGCCGTCAGAACAGGAGCATTGGCAAGGAATCCGATGGATGCATTGGAAACGTGTGATAAGTTCGGCAAGACACCAAGCGAGCGTGAGTCCTTGACTGTTGCCGAACTGAACCGATTGGCAAAGGTGGAGACAGGAAGTCCTATAACCAAGCAGACCTTCATGTTCTGTTGTTTCACAGGCTTACGTCACAGTGACATGGTAGCTCTGAAATGGGGAGACATCAAAACGACAGGTGCCGGGCGGATGCTTTACCTCCCATCCATGCAGAAAACCAAGTAACCAG
The DNA here is from genome assembly GCA_934256705.1 of uncultured Prevotella sp. GTDB lineage: Bacteria > Bacteroidota > Bacteroidia > Bacteroidales > Bacteroidaceae > Prevotella. The sequence goes on along the minus strand of CAKQPF010000002.1, from coordinate 24,680 downwards.
CCATCGTACCGCCGAGCGAGAAAGCCTTGGAGTGGTTGCCCGAACACCCTGCCGACTGTAAGGCAGATACAAAAGTGTTCGCTAATGCCCCAACTCTCAGTAGTGCCAACCGGGCATTGAAGCACATGGCAAGGCGTGCAGACGTCCGCAAGACAATCTCTTTCCACGTAGCACGGCACACCTTCGCCACGATGACCCTCACTGCTGGCGGCGACCTCTACACCACGAGTCGCCTCTTGGGGCACACTAACCATCCACAGCACAGAAATCTATGCCGACGTGGTGATGGAGCGGCGCACTCAAGCCGTGAACCTCCTCAACGCCATCTTCTAATTTCCCAAAGAAGTGTTTGTTGTGCAAGTCGCCTCGAAATCTTGCATATTGGACACTTCTTTCCCTAAATTCGTTCCCAAAACGGCTCTTTATCTTAGAATTTATCTAAACGGGGGGAGGAAATGCATTCACATCGTTATTTTGTTTCATTTTCTTTCTTTTGTTTGGAAAAATAATTGTACTTTTGCGATTGGATAATTTGGTGGATTGTATCTAATACATAAAACCGATGCATCCATGCCTCCGTTCACGCCGAGCCTTTTGCGGGTTTTATGCCTGCAAACAAAGGAGGTTGGGTGGGTAAGAGGCATGACATAATTAAGGCGTTTACTTGACGCTCTGTTTGAGACAGCTTGGAATCTCGCAAATTCAAAGTCATTATAGTCTTGAACTTAGCAACGGTAGATGCCCCGGGTGTGATTCTATCATTCCTGTGTGGTTCTCTGTAAGCCATCATTGTACCCATTTGGGTGCAGTGTGTGGTTGTGTATATAAACCTCACGGGTAGGATTATCATATCGGCGTGGGCTCTGACGTTGTCTGTTCGACTATAATAGGCAATGCGAGAGCCTCAAGCTGTGGAATGGACAACAGGTAGGTTCTCCACGCTTTTTTGTGCCTGAATAATAACCTAATCAGAATGTTTACCCTACATTGTTCAGGAGAAAGCAATGTGCCAAAATAAGTCTATTATGGCTACAGGATTTTTGTATCTAAACACCCGCGACGAGCTGATTCGCCTTGACTGCTCCAAGATTGTTTATATGGAGGGTGACGGAAACTACACCAATATTGTACTTGTCAACAAACAGAAGGTATCGGTTTGCATGAATCTCACTCACATGCAGCAGTTCATTTCCGAGAGCTTGCGTGAGCGTGCCTCCATCTTTGCACGCATCGGCAAGCGTTTTATCGTCAATCTCAACTTTATATACAAAGTGCAGCCCTTGCTGCAAAGCCTCGTTGTGACGGATGGAGTTCACTTCACCTTTCAATTAGGTATCTCGAAGGAAGCCCTGAGGCAATTGAAGGACATCCTTGTAGGACGTGTACCCAACAAGACATCTGTAAACGTGGAATAATATCATGGCTATGGAGATTATTATAGGAAGAGAAGAAGGAGCACGCCGTCTGCATTGTATTGCAGGAGGACGGGAGTTCAACATTGGACAAGCAGGTTCGGTACCGTTGTCCGTCAGTCGCCGCCATTGCAAGATTACGATCAATGGGAGCAGTATCAATATCGAGAACATCAAGGCACAGAATGTGACCTTTGTTGATGGTAACCAGATATTCAGCAAGGGAATCACGACTGTGAGCAGAGTGCAGTTAGGCGAAGAGAAATTCCTTGTGCCGTTGCAACAGATACTGCAATTGGTGGGTGTCTCTTCTGCTAATGTCGGTAATGCGGGTAATGCCCCAAAAGAAGCCCCGACATTCTCACTAAAACCCATGAAGACGGTATGGGAAGAATACGACAACCGCAGAATGGAGATACAGAACAATGCGTCAAAGTCTGCCAACAAGCAACGCTTGCAAGGCATACTCTCCATGCTTGGTGTGTGCATCGGCCTTATTCCCGGGATGGATTCAACATTGCGAATCATTATCGTTGTCGCAGCCTTGTCCATCGCCATTTATTTCTTTGTAAAGGGAAGTGTCGGGGCAACCGTCCAACAACAATTGCACGACCTCGACGAAGAGTATGCCAAGAAATACAAGTGTCCCAATCCTGCTTGTGGAAGACCATTCGGGGCGATACCCTACAGGAACATCGAGTACAACAAACAGTGCTTGGCGTGTGGCTGCAAGTACACTCATTGACATTTCGTGTAACAATCGGGGTGTTTCGTACAGGATGTCGATTTTCTCATGGCACAGAGATGAATGCACCTTAATTTTGCAGCATCAAACAATTATTTACGAACTTTAAAAGCTATCGGTATGAACAACGAAGAAACAATCGTCATGAAGCCGCAGAACAACAATAAGGCTGAAAAGACACAGAATGTAGAAATTGCTGAAAAGGAGTCGAACAAGGGAAAGAAAGTTGCCGCTACTGCTGCCGCAGCTGTGATGGGTGGAGTCGTGGGCAGTGGCGCAACATACGCCGCAACGACCATGCTCCACGACAAGGAAGCCGAGGAGCAGAAACAGGAAGATGAAGCACAGACTACGGAAGAACCTGTTGTCGCTGCAGCGGAAGAACCCAAGAAGGAGCAGCAAACAGAAGCCCCCAAAGAGGAAGAAGTAGCAGTCAAGGTGGATGCAGCAGAAAGTGCCGAGCCTGACTACACGGGTGCCCATCATGCCGACCCGGTGACTCCTAATCCAGAAGTGCATGCCGCCGTTGACGAGACAAGCAATAGCGACACCAACGAGGTGCAAGTGTTAGGAGTATATGAGGCACAAGGCGAGAATGGTCAGACCATGCAAGCTGCCGTACTGACCAACGGAGAGGACGTGGCCGCTGTCATTGACGTCGATGGAGATGGTGTGGCAGATGTCCTTGCTGTTGACGAGAACCACAATCAGCAGATTGACGAAGGCGAAGTGTACGACCTCTCAAATGAGCATGTACAGATGACCGACTATCAACAGGCTTATCTTGCCCAACAACAGGAACAGATGCAACAGGAACATGACACGTTTGCCTACAATGCCAGCGACGACCAGCAAGACTATAATAATGATGTTGATCCGACATTTGCGTAAAGTATCAAGGACTACACTCTTGGCTTTTGCCCTTGTGCTCACGCCATTGGTCTGCCAAGCGAAGATATACCTTTTGTCTGTCGGCATCTCTGACTACCCCGGCACGAAGAACGACCTCCGTTTGCCGCACAACGATGCCGCCACGATGCAATGGCTCTACAAGCAGAACAGTCAGGCAAAAGTCTGTCTCTTGATGAACGACAAGGCGAAGGTGGCGACCGTCAAGAAAGCACTTCAGAATATGGCTGCATTGGCAACAGAAGATGACATCGTTGTGATGTTCTTCAGTGGTCATGGTGTAAAGGGAGGCTTCGTCTGTTATGACGGCTTCCTCTATTACAACGACATCTACTCAGCAATGGGTGTTTGCAAGAGCAGAAACAAGATGATATTCGCTGATGCATGTTTCTCTGGTGCTATGCGACAGGAGAACTCATCTTCCCCAAATGGCAACAACCATAAGAACAGTAACGTGATGCTCTTCCTCTCTTGCCGCAGTAACGAGAAGTCGATAGAGACCCCGAAGATGACCAACGGCTTCTTCACATACGCCTTGCAACATGGACTGCGTGGCGGTGCCGACAAGAACAAAGACCGCATCATCACGGCGAAAGAGCTCTTCGACTATGTGAGTGCAAAGGTGAAAAAGGAATCCGGCAACCGCCAGCATCCCGTGATGTGGGGCAAGTTCTCCGACAATATGCCAGTAATGAAGTGGTGAAACAAATATAATAGGTACAACAATGGGTGAGATAAAGATAAAATGCCCGACCTGCGGCAAGATACTCCGCTTGCAGGATGCCCCGAACATCAATGCGGCATCCTTCACTTGTCCCGTGTGTAAGGAAAAACACGTCGTGGGTAAGTGTCAGCGATATATGGAACAACCAAAGCCAACGGCATCTTCGGGCGATGCGACTCGATATGGCGGTGTATTTGCCCAACAACAGGGAGGCGATGAAACAAGGATTGGTTCACAACCGCAACATGGCAGTGGAGATGAAACAAGAATAGGCTCCGCTTCAAGCCCTGCGGTCGGTGTTCTTGTGGACAACTTGGGCAGGACGTATCAATTGCGTTCGGGCATCAACACCATAGGGCGCAAGGCTGCCTCATCCCCGGCTTCCGTGCAGATAGCAACAGACGACCGCACCATGAGCCGCAGTCATGCCGTGATAGATGTGAGCCATGCTGGAGGGAAGACTATCCACATCTTGAGAAATGGAGCAAACAAGAATCCGTCTTTTCTGAACGGCTCACTCATCGGACAGCAAGACCAACTCATCCTGAACAACGGCGACCGCATCAAGATGGGCAACACAGAAATGACATTCAAAATATAACGGCGTATGAAATTCAAGATTAAAGCATACAACCTGCAGGAACTCGGGCAAAGGCAGAACCAGGAAGATTTCCTTTTCCCTGCATTGGGTAAGTCAACGCCCGATGACCGTCTGTTTGTCCTCTGCGACGGAATGGGCGGACACGAGAAAGGGGAAGTTGCATCGGCTACGGTCTGCGAGACCATCAGCACCACCATCCTTTCCGCATGGAATCCCAACGAGGCACTGAGTGACGAACGTTTCCAGCAAGCACTCAGTGTAGCCTATGACGCATTAGATGCGAAAGACAACGGTGAGGAGCGTAAGATGGGAACAACCCTCACCTTCCTCTGTCTTCATACCAATGGTGCAACGGTGGCGCATATCGGCGACAGCCGTGTCTATCAGTTGCGTCCGGCATCCAAGAAGTCGCAAGCTCGCATCGTTTTCCGCACGCAGGACCATTCGTTGGTCAACGACCTCGTGAAGATTGGCGAGATAACGGAGGAAGAAGCGAAGCACCATCCGCAGAAGAACGTCATCACCCGAGCCATGCAGCCCCGTCAGGAACACAGGGCGAAGGCGGACATTGCCCACCTCACCGACATTCAGCCGGGCGACTATTTCTATATGTGTTCTGATGGTATGCTAGAAGAAACTTCTGACGAGAACATCCTCAATATCATTACCAAGCTGGACGTAACCGATGAAGATAAGTTGGAAATGCTCCGCAAAGTGACGGAGGAGAACAAGGACAACCATACGGCGCATCTTGTACATATAGATAAGGTGGGAAGAGCGTCGGCAAACATTGCGCCTGGCACCAATCCATCATCGGAGATAAACGAAGCTTGGGTTACACCAGACTTTGCCAAATCAAAGAAGAAACGCAAGCTATGGTCGTGGTTATTGGGTATATTGGTAGTAGCTGTTGCTGCCATCGCTTCATTCTTTCTTTTTGGTGGAAAAAGAGAAACGAAAGAAGCCGCAGAGCCAGACAGTATCGTCAAGGCAAATTCGGGCAAGGCTCTTCCAACAGAGCATAAGCAAAATGCTACGAAAAAGGATACGCCGATGCATCATGCAGTGAAGCCCTCTGTCGCAAAGCCAACCATAAAAGAGAAGGGTAAAAAAACAAAAGCTGTAAATGAGTTTGTAACAAAGAAGAATAAACAGCAAAAGATAGAACGACCTATAAAGTCTAACGAAAATAAAGAATAAGTCATGCAACAACAATTGACAATAGGCACACTCCTTCATTGTGCATACAAAATTGAACGCATTTTGGGACAAGGTAGCTTTGGTATAACTTACCTTGGTACTCATCTTGCGCTCAACAAGAAAGTTGCTATTAAGGAATTCTTCATGAAGGGACTTAACACTCGTGAAGCTGATGCTTCCGTAACAGAAATGGAAGAAGGCAGTTTGCAATATAACTATGCCCAAAAATTTAAGAAAGAGGCATTGAATCTTGCTCTTCTTGACCATCCTAACATTGTTCGAGTCACAGACTCCTTTGAAGAAAATGGAACGTTCTATTATGTAATGGATTACATAGAAGGGCAAAACCTCAATGACTATATAAAAAGTAATTTTATTAGTGAGGCGGAGGCTATAGATATAATCAAATCAGTTGCCGATGCTCTCATCTATATGCACGAGACGCATCACATGCTTCACTTGGATTTGAAGCCAGGCAATGTAATGAGACGAACAAGTGATGGTCACATTTTCTTGATAGACTTCGGATTGAGCAAGCATTATAGTACTGACGGTCAACCCGAGACATCTACCACCATCGGTCTCGGCACAGCAGGCTATGCTCCTATAGAACAGAGTAATCAAGCAAAGAACGGTGAGTTCCGTCCGACAATCGACGTGTATGCTCTTGGTGCTACATTCTACAAGCTTCTCACCCGTGAAACGCCACCGCCAGCTTCCGACCTTGTCAGCGATGATGAACTGCTTGAAAACAAACTTCGTGAAAAGGGAGTGTCTGACAATCTTATTGAGATTGTCATCGAGGCGATGTGTCCGAATGTAAGAAAACGCATTCCTACTGTACGTGTTTTCATGGAGTCGCTCCCTTCCGTAGAAAACGCAATTGCTTCAACGTATAATAAGGTCACTGAGAAATCAAAAGAAACAGAATGTATCAATCATTCTGATTCGGGTGAAGAAACCGTGTTTACAGGATCTGCCACTGAAAAGCATCCAGACTTCGATGAATCTAAGTATGTAATCAAATCTGATTACAAGAACTTCCCCGTCGTGACTAGCGGTAAAGCTAACAATGGTGATAAGGAAGCAATGCTAGCTTTAGGTATGATGGCATTACGTGGCGAAGTTGTAGGACAAGACTTTGATACTGCTTATACATGGTTCAAGAAGCTTAAGGATTTGGGAGATGATCGAGGTGAGAAAATGCTCCATGCTTTTTCAAGCTTAAAAACTAAGTATAAGTCTGAAAGCAAGACTCAAATGCAAAGTAATCCAAACAAAAATGATACTAACAAGCCCTCAGAAAGCGGCAATGATGTTTTTTTGCTTGTAGGTATAATTGTAGCCATATTTTTAATTGTATTTAGTGCAAAGGGATGCAACAAGAAGCAAGCAGAAGCATTGATGGGTGTAGATTCTATTACTTGTGATACAATGGCTATAGATAGTGTACCATATGCAGACTTGGATACTGCAATAGTTGACAATATTGTAGAAGTCAAATGCAAATCAAAAGGAGGATGGCGACATTCGGGAACTGTAATTACTAATTATAATGAAGATGTAGGATTGCCTACTTGTAGAGCAAAAATAGACAAAAATAACGCTTGTAAAAATGGCTGCTTTGCAGGAGCGGGAAAAGGCATAGTAGTAATAGGGAAAAATACTTTTATATGTGAAGGTGTTTCAGATAATATAAAAAGTGTTTTGAGCCAATATAAATCCAAAGGAAGTAGAATCAATGATATCGCCATTACTCCATCAGGAAAGTACGTTATAATAGAGGAAAACAATGGATTCTCTAATAATACAGGCATACCTGATTTAGACAAAGAGCTAAATCGTGCAAATTCAGCAAGAGAGACTATTTATTCTGTATCTCTTTCTGACAATGGAATGTGGGCAGTAATTACGGATCAGCAATATTCTTCATCTGGATATTTTTCTGAAATTGAATATGCGAGAAAGAAATACGGAGAAGTGTACTCTGTTGCAATGACAAACAAGGGAGTAGTTATCTGTTGTCGCAAGGGGGTGTACTACAAAAATATTCCCAAAGTAGTGTCTGATGATATTTCACAGTTGTATTGGCTGCCAAAATACATAAAATTTACAGATGGCGGAGTTTTTCTAGCAACAGATGGTAGAAGTGCATATTGGTATCGTATGTAGATTATAAAATATTTATTTTATGGGAATAAAAGAACTTATAAATAAACTTTCAAATGATTTGCCTGCAAATCATGAAGGTATTGCCTTTTATGATTTTATAAAAGGCAAATTGGAGAACTATGTTTCACTGTTATCAGCAACCGATAAAAAAGAATTTGAGGGCATGCTTAACGCAGCTGATGAATTATATGGGGAAAATACACAAAAGCGTTTTGCAAATCTCATAAAGGTAATAAATCAAAAATGTCTGGAAATTTTACAATTAGCATATAAGGGCGATGCTTATAATGCGACTTCTGCCTTGTTAGGATTAATGACGAAATGTAATACAACAAAATATTATCTTTACGATAGGTATCTGAACTATCTGAAATTTACATCTGACAATGGACACCTTTATTACAGATGCCTTAAAGTTAGTACTAATAACATGCCGAAAAATTGCAATCATCTTCCATATAATCTTCGACATTTTGCAAGTCCTAGTCGTTTTAATCAAACAGGATTTCCGTGCTTATATATAGCGTCATCCTTAGAAATTGCAGAAAAGGAATCTTATTGTAAAGATAAAGATATCGTATATGTAGGTGAGTTTAAAGCCAGAAAGGATTTATTTTATTTGAACTTTTGCATTCCCACGAAAGAAGAAGTAGAAAAAATGACAGAATATGATGTCTTTGCATTTCTTGTCACCTATCCTCTTTTGTTATTATGCCTTGTAAAAACAGATGATAAGGATGCAAAATTCCATGAGGAATATTTGTTTCCGCAACTATTTTTTCATCTTTTATACACAACAAAATGCGATGATGTTGTGTATTGGGATGGAATACGGTATTCATCAACACTTGATAGAAATGGATATAATATAGCTGTGTCAGCTTCATACAAGCAGGAAGAACCGCCAACAGATGATTCAATAAGTGATTTCATTAATGAACGATTTGAACAAATTCGCCAATATAAAAAATAACATTATGAAACAGAAATTACAAATCGTTACCGCAATCGTAGTAATCCTAATAGGATTGACTGCTTGTCAAAAAGCAACAAAAGACCAGTTAATCGGAACATGGCACTATACCGCGACCACGACCATTGATGGCGGAAACATCAATATAGAAGGAACAGATACGAATAAGAAAGATGGTACTTATTCTGGTGTGGCAAACGCTATCTGTACGTTTGATACAGAGATTGATGGCGTTAATGTTCAAATCAAAATGGGCATTAGTATGAAGGGAAGCGGAGAATGGACAGTGAACGACAAAGAGATTGTTTCTTCTCCTACATCATCTGGAGTAAAAGTAACTTATATGAGATACTATGATTCTTCGGATGGCTCATTTCTTGGAGAACTCACTGGAAGAGAATTGTTAGAGGCATCCGATGTATTTGTACAGGACTTAAATTTAATGGAAGCATCAACTGAACGAATACTGATGCTGCAAGAGAACAAGTATGTTACGGAGTCGATAGATGATGATGGCAGAAAGATAACAGCAACTTATACAAGAGTAAGATAAATGAAGAGCGACTATCAAGCACTACGTTCTGGCACTATCCTGAAAGGGAAATACCGAATAAAGAGCCACCTCTCATCGGGTGGCTTCGGGAAGACGTATCTTGCCGAATATGGTTCTCGCAACACGAAGGTTGCCATTAAAGAGTTCTTTATGAACAGGGCAAACCAGCGTGAGGCAGACGGCGTGACTGTGAGCGTTGACCGGACTAAGGAGAATGCCGACGCTTTTGATTCCCAGCTTGTGAAGTTCAAAAAGGAGTATGAACGCCTCAAACAGATTAACAATGTCCATGTGGTGAAAGTGCATGAATGTTTCGAGGAGAACGGCACCGCTTATTATGTGATGGACTATGTGGAAGGTGATGACTTGAAGGGAAGACTGAAACAACGGAGAACACCGTATGCAGAGAAAACGGTACTGGGGTATTTAAAACAAATCCTTGACGGTCTCGCTGCCATACACTCTGCGGGTTTGTTGCATCTTGACATAAAGCCAGCAAATATAATGGTGACTGCACGTGGTCATGTGAAACTGATAGACCTTGGTGCAAGCAAGGATTACATGCGAGGCGTTGGAGCAACGGTTCTTACGGGTTTGGCAAGAACAGACCGCTATGCACCGCCGGAACAAATAGATGGCAGCTATGATAAATTGGGACCATGGACAGACTTCTATGCTCTTGGCGCCACCATATATTATCTTCTTACTTGCAAAGAGATTCCAACATGGACGGAACTCAACGAGGACAAGTCAAACGACAAGCGAAATTCACTTTCAATGTCAGACATATCCGAAGAGACGAAAAGGCTTGTTGTATGGTTGATGAATACGGACAGGGAGAAACGTCCACGCAGTGTTTCGGAAATTCTGACGAAGCTGAGTGCAAAGAAGACCACTAGTTCATCGTATGATGAGACGACTATGCTTCCTCATGACACAGAAGAAGCAACGGTTGTTGTCGAAAGACCAAAGCCACGGCATCAGTCGTCGAATATTTCTCGCCAAAGTGAGTCATATCGTCCTTCGAATGACAGAAACAACGTCCAAAGGCAAGACGTTACGCAAGAACCAGATCCGGAGTTTAGCTTTGTCGGATGCTTGTATATCTATATTATCATTGCGATAGTTGTTTTTGCAGTAAAATTTTTATTCATGACATAAACATTGAAGATTATGAAGAATATTCTAAAAGGGATTGGTGCGGTATTGCTTGTGCTTTGTGTTGGTTTGGGAAAAGTTGCGAAAGTTGCAGAGAGAAGCGGCAACAAGGCGACTCAAGTAGTAGAAAAATCGTAAACAAGACAGCTACTAAATTGTCTGAGAGTCCCAATGTTCAACGTGGAGTTGTTATTGGAGGTAGTCGCATGCTAAAGAACACCACTCAAAGCAATGCGCAAACAACGTCTCAGCCACGAATGCTTACTTGTCCACGCTGTTACGGAAGAGGAAATGTGCGGGGCAACGACGGATATGTCTATAGCTGCAGCCGTTGCAATGGCACAGGAAAGATATTCATCAAGTAACGATAAAAACGGATTATGGCGTATGAAAATAATGATGGTTGCGGAGGATGTGTAAATCTTCTCCTGTTTATCCTGTTCGCTTTTTTCATTGTCTTCATTTTCTTCAAAGGTTGCGTTTCTTGTGCAGACGAAGCATATAGAGACTATAATAAATGTCATGAATACAACTCTGTCCAAAAGCCAAAAACAAACATTTATATCCCCAACCAACAAGATGCATATCAACAAAGAAACGAAATCCTTCGTCAGAATAGTCCAGCGACAAATTACAGAAAAGTAGTCTCGGATTATGCCATTTGCCCTGTTTGCAATGGAAGTGGAAAAGCCACCTGTCACACCTGTAACGGAAAAGGAAGGGTAAGGCAACGGTGCTTCCAATGTAATGGCACAGGGCAAAGCAGCTATTTTACAAATGACGGAGAAAAGTTAGTACCTGTGCCATGTGCCTGCAATGAATGTTACGGAACTGGTTGGAAAGAAACGTTATGCCCAAATTGTTCTCCATTAGACCAGTGCAATAGATGTAATGGCAGAGGACGGATTATCGTAACAAAATAAAGGGTGTTACTTCGTACACTAATCCCTACATCTTGTACAACACACTTCAGAAATTTTGTTCACTTATCGTAAGAGCCTTATCTTTGCATCGTCAATAAGACATAACGATAAAAACAAAGACGATTATGAAGAAAATGATGGTTGCACTGATGGTGGCTGTAGCAGCCCACACAGCATGTTTCGCAGGCAACAAAGGTAGCGACGAGCAGGTGAAGACCACCGCTAAGGAAGTGGCACAGAAGGTGAAGGACGCTCCGTCGGGCACTACCTATGGCGTGGTGGAGGCCACCAAGAGCCATATCGTGGTGAACACCCCTCTCGGCCGTTACAGCATCAACAAGAATGAAGACGGAAGTTTCTCCTTTATGGGTATGACTGCCAAGCTCGTTTCCGCCAAGAACGGAGTGTACAAGGTGAAGACTTCCCTCGGCACATTCAGCGTGAACATACGCAAGGCAACGATTACAAAGCAGTAATAAGAAAGGATTAGCATGAAGAAGTTTTTCTTGTTTAGCATTGCAGTGGTGCTCTTGATAGTGGTCTGCCTGCCATTTGTTCCACCCATCTATAAAAACTACACCAAGCCCTTGTGGAAAAACTATGTGGACGGCAAGGAATGGTACGGCAAGGTAGACCCGGAAAGCATAGAAAAGGTAAGAGACTACTGCGAGCGCCGGGGATACAGTACGGAGTATTACATCCTTGTAGACTTCTCGATACCCTCGGGCAAGAAACGCTTCTTCATCTACGACCTGCAGTCGGGCCAACGAGTGGCGAGTAGCTACTGCATGCACGGCAGCGGACAGGGCAACACCGATGCGAAGCCTAAGTTCAGCAATGAGTTCGGCAGCGGGTGCTCGAGTCTCGGCCGCTACATCATGGTAGGGAAAGGCACAAAGTTCAAGAGCTGCATCCGTCTGCGCGGCCTCGACAAGAGCAACTGTCTCGCTGAGATGCGCGGTATTCTTATCCACTCGGCCGGCAAGGTGACACGTTTTCATGGCGAGACCGAATATATCCCCATCGGCACGGAGAGCGAAGGCTGCTTCACTGTGTCGAGGGATTGCGTGAGCAAAGTGATGGAGATATACAAGGGCAGTACGAAGAAACGCCCGGTCATATTGTTTGCAAAATATGAGAAGTAAGAATATGAAGAAGAAAACATTAAAGGAATAGAGATATGGCGGTTCTTAAGTTTATTGCCGGAATGGCTATCGAGGTTTTGCTTGCGATATTTCTTCCTTAAAGCCTAAGCGTATGGCTGCGCTTAGGTATAGTCATTATGGGCGGCTATCTTGTCATAATGGGAAGCGACATCTTGTACGGCAATGGGGTGCTTGGTGTCGTTTCGGGTGGCATCGCCTTGGCTATGCTCAGTGGGGTGATGACAGGTTTATGGTGGTTTTACTGGTCCATTTTTGACCCATTGGTCAACAGACTGGCAGGAAATTACAACATGGGAATCTATTTATTGTATGCAGTTATTGTACTCGCTTTTGTGGTGGGACTGACCATGATGCTTGTTTCCGCAATCGTAATGTATAAGAAAGACAAATGCTATCAGAAGGATAAAAGCGAAGCGGAAAGACAAGCTGACGAATTGATACAACAGAAATTGGTGTCTGTAAAAGGCAACGGGCTAAAGAAAGAGATGATCGGTCAAAAAATGAAGCGGCAATACGTTGAGCAAAAAATGAGAGACCAAACTTTTGCTCATAAACAATCCGTATCAAAGTGGAATTCTGTTTACTGTTGGGGACATGTAGCTTTTGTCGCTGGCGTTGTTCCCATAGGTTTCGTTCTGCTTTTTTGTTTATGGTGGTGGCTAACAATGTGAGTTCGACTTCGGGTATGCTTGAAGATTAATTTATTTTGAATTATGAAGAAGGTAATGTTTATGATTGGTACAGCTGCCATGTTGTTGCTGGCAAGCTGCAAGTCTTCTCCCAAAGTGGAGGAGAGAGTGTGCAATATATATGGTGGATTGCAGGACAACGTGGAGGCTATCTTGCAAAGACACTTATCGGAGTATGACGCCATGGATGGCGTAGTCATTGTCATGGAGACGAACTCGGGTAGGATTCGGGGCATGGTAGGGTTGGAATGCAATTTCTTCCAACTCCTTGATGCCGGTATGGCATTCTTTCTGAAGCATCTTAACATGAGCGGAAAGATTGTCGGGTTCCGTCGAGAGGAAAATATGGAAATACCAGCCGAGGCTTTGAGGGAAGCCCTTACCAACTCACTTTGCCATAGGCAACTCGAAAAGTATAATCTCACGCCAAGCATTGCCATATACGATGACCGCATAGAGATTGAGAATCCGGGCGTATTGCCACCGCAACTCAACACAGAAACCATTAAACAGTCGCATGGTTCCTATCCCTACAACCCCATCATGGCAGAAGTGCTTTACCGCACCACATTCCTTGAAAGTTGGGGTTCGGGGGCATCCCGTATCATGGAGGCGTGCAAGGCGCAGAATGTGCCGGAACCGACATGGAGCATCAACGGCGGATTTATTTGCGTGACGTTTGTGCGTCCTATAACAGACCCTATGAAGACACCCGTAGGATTGCAGTTAGGACTAAGTTCTGAACAAGTTGGACCTAAGTTGGACCCAAGTTCGTACCAAGTTCGTACCAAGTTCGTACCAAGTTAGAGAACTCATAGGTGTGATGACTGATAAGTACACATCATTGGTGGAAATTATAGAGCATTTCAATGTAAAAAATAAGACTAGGTTCAGAAAAGAATACATCCTTCCTGCTTTAGAAGAGGCAGCGATAGAGTGCAAATACCCAGACACTCCTAACCATCCTCGCCAGCAATACAAGTTGACGGAACAGGCAATAGAGTGGAAACGTGGACAGAAGTAAGCCACATAGATATACTGCCCGACTTTAAGCGACAAGCTTAAGGTCGGGCGGATTCTTTATTTTCCAAACGCCAATACCAACATAATGATGATGGAAATGAGGGTATAAAGGTAACAGCCGATGCTGAATCAGGTGACGTATGTCCACACTTTTCCCGAAATCCAGACTCTTTCATTGCGGCTCAACTGATTGCACATATTATAATAGTGGGACCCAATTTGTTGGCCATCTCTATTCGGTGCTTTTCAAGCGCACCATTCTCTCCGTCAATGATGGTCTTGGAGACCTTTGCCAGGCGTTGCCAGTCGTTCGGGTCAACTTCCACTGCTATCTTTGACTTTTTGATTTCGTCCACCTTTCCACTGATGGTGTCAGCCGCAGCGTTTGCGTTGGTTGCGGCATTGTCGAGCCGAAGCCGTGCGGTGTTCATGTCCGCCTTCGCCTCGATTAGTGCCTTGGTGGATTCATCCAGTGAAGACTTGGCAGAATGGAGGGCATTTACCTGTCCGTCAAAGTTCTCCGTTGCGTCCGTCAGTTCCATACTCTTGTTGATATTGCTTTTCATTGAGGAAAAGTCGATGTCTGATATTTTACTTTTGCCTATGCTCATGGCTATTGTACTTTTATGTGAATGATGTTATCTGCCGATGCCATTTTCTATATTCCTATTCCATATTACCCGGCAACTGCGTCAGCGCGATTTTTCACTCTTCACTTTTCACTTTTCACTAAAAATCATGTTGTCTGGTTGTTTTGTTGTTTAGTTGTCTTGTTGATTGAAAGAAATCCCAACCGCGTCAGCGCGATTTTTCACTTTTCACTCTTCACTTTTCACTTTTCACTAAAGAAGAAACGGCAACGGCGTCAGCCATTCTTCATTCTACATTCTTCATTCTTCATTTAATAAACGAATGAGCTGTTGCCCAGGAATTCGCGGAGAAGGCTGGTAGGAGGAATCTGGTCCTCGCCTATCGGCTTGATGTATCTGAGGAACTTGCGCAGGCGGTATGCCTCATTGAACTGGTCACTGCATTCCGGCACCTGCTCCAGCAATGGCTCTGCCTGCGTCTTGATGACGGCAAGCTCGAAGAGCATGGCGGAATTGAACATGGCATCCGCATTCTCCTGATAAGGGAATATCCACTTGTTTTCGCCCCTTCTCACTGACGGCCAGCGGCGTATGGTCTCTTCTGCCGAGCATCCACGATACTTGTGGTCGCGTATGATGCGGCGCAGGAGGCGGTTGTCGGTGGTAGGTATGTAGTTGTGCGTGTCGAGAAGGATGGTCGTCAGCGCTGAGGCATAGACGCGGAATACGTTCTCCGGCGGCAGTGCGGCGGTGAATTCCGGGTTGAGGGCGTGTATTCCCTCGATGACGAGCACGTTGTTCGGCTCCATCTTCAGTATGTTTCCGCTCCTCTCGCTCTTGCCGGTCTCGAAGTTGTAGCGTGGCAGTTCCACCTCTTCTCCGGCGAAGAGAGCCTTCAGCTGCTTATTGAAAAGGTCGAGATTGAGGGCATATAGCGACTCATAATCATAGTCGCCAGTCTCGTCGCGCGGTGTCTTGTCACGATCGACGAAGTAATCATCGAGCGAGATGTTTATCGGTTTGATGCCGTTGGTGAGCAGTTGGATGCTGAGGCGCTTGCACGTTGTGGTCTTGCCGGACGAGGAAGGACCGGCTATGAGGACGAGTTTCACGGTCTTGCGTGCCGTTATCTCATCGGCAATCCTGCTGATTTTCTTTTCCTGCAGCGCCTCGGAGAGGTTGATGAGGTCTGCTGAATGTCCTTCTGCAATGGCCTTGTTGAGCGTTCCCACGGTGCCCATCCCGAGGATGTCCTGCCACTGGTGGTGCTCACGGAATATCTCGAACATCTTGTCCTGGCGTATCATCTCGCCCAGTCTGGTAGGGTCTTCGGATGAAGGGATGCGGAGAAGGAGGCCGTCATAGTAAGGCTCCAGTCCGAAGAGGGTGATCTGCGACGTGTTGGTGAGCATGGATCCGTAGTAGTAATCCACGTAGTCGTCGATGCTGTAGTATGCCGTGTAGAGCCTTCCGCTGGTGCTGAGCAGGTCCACCTTCGATGTCTGCCCGAGCTTTCTGAACATCTCTATGGCTTCCTCGGTAGGGCATTCATGGCGCACTATCGGCTTCTTTGCGTCGATGATTTCCTGCATTCTCCGGCGCAGGGCGGCGGCATCGTCGGGCGTAACCTTGCGTCCTATCTGCAGGTCGCAGTAGTATCCGTTGCTGACAGGGATGTCGATGCTGACGCGTCCCTTCGGGAAGAGGTCGCTTATCGCCTTGCACAGCACGCAGAAGAGCGAGCGCGTATAGACCCTCATTCCTGTGGAGGAAGTGATGTCCATATACTCTACGGTCCTGGCCTGGTAGATTCTGAAATCCAGTCCCTCAGTCTTGTTGTTTACCTTCGCACATACAGGTGGATATGGCAAATTCACCTTTTCTTGCAAAAAAATGTCAGAAAGTCGGCTTCCGATTTCTACATTTAAAGTTTTTTTATTATTTTTGCAACGGATTTGTAATGTTTGCATGATAGTAAAGGTTTTTAGTGTAACGATAATATGTTTTGCAAAAGTACACATTATTTCTGTAATCTGACATAGAACATATATTAAAAAAATCATAAAAGATGTCGATTTTACTTATTTTAAAGCTCATAGGTTCATTGGCTTTGCTGATGTTTGGTATGAAATCCATGAGCGAGAGTCTTCAGAAGATGGCTGGCTCACAACTGCGTCACGTGCTCCAGGCGATGACCACAAACCGTTTCACTGGCATGCTGACAGGCGCTTTCGTCACGGCGGCGGTGCAGTCTTCCACAGCTACCACCGTGATGACCGTGTCATTCGTCAACGCCGGTCTGCTCACTCTTGCCCAGGCCATATCCATTATCATGGGCGCAAACATCGGAACGACCTTCACGGCGTGGATCATGTCAGCGGGATTCTCGTTCAATATCACGGATTTCGTCTGGCCTGCATTCTGCATAGGTATCATCCTCATTTACTCCAAGACCAGGAGAATCATCGGTGACTTCCTCTTCGGAGTCAGCTTCCTCCTGCTCGGACTCGGCACGCTGAAGGCAGCCGGCACTGACCTCCACCTCGAAAGCATCCCTGCCGTGATGCACTTCTTCGCCACCTTCGAGGACAATTACCTCTCATACATCATCTTCCTCATCATCGGAGGCATCATGACGGTATGCGTGCAGTCGTCAGCAGCCGTGATGGCTATCACCATGACGCTATGCTCCACGGGAGTATTGCCTATCTATCTCGGTATCGCACTCGTGATGGGCGAGAACATAGGCACCACCGTGACCTCCAATGTGGCGGCTCTCACAGCCAATACGCAAGCGCGCCGTGCCGCTTTCGCACATATGTTCTTCAATATCTTCGGTGTCGTATGGGTGCTCTGCATATTCCGTTATTTCATTGATTTCATCTGCGGAATGGTGGGTTATCCTACTACCGGCGCCACTCCAGCCGACGTTGCCAAGTTGCCGTTTGTCCTTGCAACTTTCCATACCACGTTCAACGTCATCAATACTGCAATCCTCATTTGGTTCATCCCTCAGATAGAAGCCATCGTATGCCGCGTCATCACTCCTAAGAAGGTGAAGGACGACGAGGAGGAAGACTTCCGCTTGCGCTTCATCTCCGGTGGTCTGATGCACACGCCGGAGCTCTCCGTCCTTGAGGCACAGAAGGAAATACACAATTTCGCACGCCGTATCCAGCGGATGTTCCGCCTCTCACGCGAGCTGCTTGAGGAGAAGGACGAGACAAAGTTCGTGAAGCTCTTCTCCCGAATAGAGAAATATGAGACCATCTCCGACAACATGGAGGTGGAGATTGCCGCATATCTCGACCAGGTCAGCGACCGCCATCTCTCTGACGAGACGAAGGCAAAGATACGCGCCATGATGCGTGAGATATCCGAGATAGAGAGTATCGGCGACAGCTGCTACAACATAGCACGCTCCATCAACCGCCACCATAAGTCGAAGGAAAAGTTCTCCGACCAGCAGAGAGACCACATCCACCAGATGTTTGCCCTCACTGACCAGGCACTGACACAGATGGGTGTCATGCTCGTGGGATACAGGGAGAACACCAATATCAACCATTCATTCAATATCGAGACTGAGATCAACAACTACCGCGACCAGCTCAAGGAGCAGAATCTCAACGATATCGACGACCATAAGTACTCCTATGCCATCGGTACCATGTATATGGACATCATCAGCGAATGCGAGAAGCTCGGTGACTACGTCATCAACGTGGTGGAAGCACGCATCGGACGCAGACAGGTTACGGCTTAGTCTGTCAGGATGAAGTAGGAGACCCCGCCACTGTGTCAGCCTCATTACCGGCTGATGCCAGTTGGATGTCGCAACGGCACCAGCCATTCTTCTTTCTTCATTATCAAAGGAATATTGGATAAAGTAAAGACATACAAACGCTATCTGCGCCTCGAGCGTGGCCTCTCAGCCAACACGCTCGAGGCGTATATGCTTGATTTGGCAAAACTGCAGTCCTTCCTCAAGGAGAGAAACCTGAGGGAGGAGGACGTGAAACTGCAGGATCTGGAGGAGTTTGCCGCCACGCTCCACGACCTCGGCATAGCTCCGGCGTCGCAGTCGCGCATCCTCAGCGGCGTGAGGTCCTACTTCCGCTTCCTCGTGCTCGACGGTTTCATGGAGAGCGACCCGTCCGAACTCCTGGAGAATCCCGTGCAGAAGAAGCACCTGCCCGAAGTCCTCTCCACCACGGAAGTCGATATGCTCGAAGACAGCATAGACCTTTCGAAATGGGAAGGCCAGCGTAACAAGGCCATCATCGAGGTGCTTTTCTCCTGCGGACTGCGGGTATCGGAGCTTATCACGCTGACTCTCTCGCGGCTGTACCTCGACGAAGGCTACATCAGAGTGATGGGAAAAGGGTCGAAAGAGCGCCTTGTGCCCATCTCGCCACGCGCCATCAAGGAGCTGAATCTCTGGTTCATGGACCGCAACATGATGACAAACATCAAGAAAGGCGAAGAGGATTACGTCTTTCTCAACCGCCGCGGAGCGCATCTCACCCGTGTCATGATCCTCATCATGATCAAGAACCAGGCGCAGATGGCAGGCATCCAGAAGACAATATCGCCGCATACGCTCCGTCATAGCTTCGCTACCGCCCTCCTCGAAGGCGGTGCCGACCTGCGGGTCATCCAGGCAATGCTCGGTCATGAGAGCATCTCCACCACCGAAATCTACACCCATATCGACATGTCCACGCTCCGTCAGGAGATACTGCTCCATCATCCGAGAAGCGGGAAGGGCGGCAATCAGTTGCCTAAGTAGTTGGCGCTTTTATGTATAGGTAATGCAAATAAAAGTTAAAAATGGTGCAGTTGCATTTTGATTGTTCACTAATTTAGTGAAGATGTGGTTTTTATTTTGTATTTTTGCAGAATATTTAGGCGAACAGTAGAATGATAATAGAATATAGTAAGGCATATTTGCGTGATTTATATGAAGAAGGACAATGCAAGGATAAATCGCATAGATATCAGCCTAATGTAATAAAGAAATACCAAAAGAGGGTAGATACATTGATGGCAGCCACCAGAAAAGAGGATTTGTTTCCGCTTAAATCACTCGGATTTGAAGCCCTTCGCGGTGAAAAAGAAGGGTTGTTCTCCGTAAAAGTGGATATGCAGTATCGTCTGGAATTCAGTCTGAAGGAAGAATGTGGAAAGGCTGTTCTCACCATTTGCACTCTGCAGGAATTATCTAATCATTACAAATAACCCCATCACTAATGGAACAGAATACCAAAAGACTTCCCACCCATCCGGGAGATGTGCTGAAAGAGGAATTGGAAGTGCGGGGCATTTCCCAGAAGCAATTCTCATCCCTCGTAGGTATCTCATACACCATGCTCAATGAGATACTCAATGCGAAGCGCCCCGTGACGAGCGATATAGCCCTTATCATGGAGGCTGCGCTCGGCATCAATCCTGAGATGCTCATCAATATGCAGAGCAGATACAACATGGCGCAGGCGAGAATGAGACCTGCCATGACTTCTAATCTCGACAAGATACGTAAGTTGTGCGCCTCATGGCTCCTCTGATTTCTATAACATCACTAAGAGAATAAATAAAAACAACATACCCAATGGAAAATAAACAGTTTAAAAGGACAACCGTTACAGCCGCATTGCCATACGCTAACGGCGGTGTGCACATCGGTCACCTCGCTGGTGTCTATGTGCCGGCAGATATCTATGTGAGATATCTCAGACTCAAAAAGAAGGATGTCATCTTCATAGGAGGCTCTGACGAGCACGGAGTGCCTGTCACTATACGTGCAAAGAAGGAAGGTATCACCGTGCAGGAAGTGGTGGACCGCTACCATAACCTCATCAAGAAGTCATTCGAGGAATTCGGAATTTCATTCGACATCTACTCACGCACCACAAGCAAGATCCACCATAAGTTCGCTTCCGACTTCTTCCGCAAGCTCTATGACGACGGCAAGCTTGAGGAAATCACCGAGGAACAGTACTGCGACGAGGTGACGGGAGAATTCCTTACTGACCGTAACATCGTGGGTACCTGCCCTCGATGCGGCGCTGAAGGCGCGTACGGAGACCAGTGCGAGAAATGCGGAGCTACCCTTTCACCGGAAGAACTCATCAATCCTACAAACAAGAACAACCCTGGACATGGCCTCGTCAAGAAGCCTACAAAGAACTGGTACCTCCCTCTCGGCGACTACCAGCAGTGGCTCAAGGACTGGATACTGCGTGACCACAAGGAATGGCGACCTAATGTCTATGGACAATGCAAGTCATGGCTTGACATGGACCTCCAGCCACGCGCTATGACACGTGACCTCGACTGGGGAATCCCGGTGCCGGTGGAAGGTGCTGAGGGAAAAGTGCTCTACGTATGGTTTGATGCTCCTATCGGATATATCTCAAATACCAAGGAACTCTGCGACGCACATCCTGAGAAATGGGGACCTTGGGAGCAGTGGTGGAAGGATGAAGACACACGTCTGATCCACTTCATCGGTAAGGATAATATCGTGTTCCACTGCCTTATCTTCCCTGTTATGATGAAGGCGCACGGTGGATATATCATGCCTGACAATGTGCCGGCAAATGAATTCCTCAACCTGGAGAACGATAAGATTTCCACTTCACGCAACTGGGCTGTTTGGCTTCACGAATATCTCGTGGATATGCCTGGCAAGCAGGACGTACTTCGCTATGTGCTCACTGCCAATGCTCCGCAGACTAAGGACAATAACTTCATGTGGAAGGACTTCCAGGAGCGCAACAACTCTGAGCTCGTGGCTATCTATGGCAACTTCGTAAACCGCGCTCTACAGCTCACCAAGAAGTATTTCAACGGCGTAGTGCCTGCTTGTGGCGAACTGCAGGATGTGGATAATCAGGCTATTGCCGAATTCAAGGACGTAAAGGAGAAGGTGGAAGCTCTGCTCGACGAGTTCAAATTCCGCGAAGCACAGGCTGAAGCCATGAATCTTGCACGCATCGGAAACCGTTATATCACTGAGTGTGAGCCTTGGAAGGTATGGAAGACCGACCCTAAGCGCGTAGAGACTATCCTCTTCGTATGCCTCCAGCTTACTGCAAACCTCGCCATAGCGTTCGAACCGTTCCTCCCGTTCTCCAGCAAGAAGCTGCGCGAGATGCTCAATCTCGACTCTTTCGAGTGGGATCAGCTCGGTTCGATGGACATCCTCCCTGCCGGAAAGCAGCTTGCCGAGCCTGCTCTCCTCTTCGAAAAGATAGAGGACAGCGTCATCGAGGCACAGCTCAAGAAGCTTGAGGACACCCGCAAAGCTAACGAAGCTGCCAACTATGAGCCGGAACCAATCAAGGAGAATGTGGATTTCGACACCTTCGAGAAGCTCGACATCCGTGTAGGTCTCGTCACATCTTGCGAGAAAGTGAAGAAGTCAAAGAAGCTTCTCAAGTTCCATATCGACGATGGAACAAAGGAAGGACGCACCATTCTCAGCGGTATCGCAGCCTACTATGAGGATCCTCAGGAGCTCGTAGGCAAGCAGGTGCTCTTCGTAGCCAACTTCGCGCCTCGCAAGATGATGGGTGAAGAGAGCCAGGGCATGATTCTCTCCGCCGTCAATTTCGACGGAACGCTCAGCGTGACCACCACAAGCAAGGACGTAAAGCCAGGCTCACAGGTAGGCTAAACACCACCACAGCCATGGCAATGTCAGCGGAATCCATGGTCTTCCGCCACTGTGTCAGCCGCGTTACCGGCTGATAATAGCAAGCCCGTCCCCCACATTGCCCCCATCACAGGGCATCCAAAAAGAAAACAAGATAATGATAATAGAACAGAAAATACAGCAAGCAGTCCTGAAAGCCGTAAAGGAACTCTACGGTCAGGAAGTGCCGGAGAAGATGGCACAGCTCCAGAAGACACGCGCAGAGTTTGAGGGAAACCTCACCCTCGTGGTCTTCCCGTTCGTCAAGATGGCAAAGAAGAAGCCGGAAGACGTAGCAAAGGAAATAGGTGATTACATCGTAAGCAACTGCCCCGAAGTGGCATCATGCAACGTGGTGAAGGGATTCCTCAACCTCGTCATAGCCAAGGAGGCATGGATTGCCCTCCTCAATGACATCGAGGCAGACCCTCATTACGGCGAGAAGAAAGCCACAGAGGACTCAAAGCTCGTCATGATAGAGTATTCTTCACCTAACACCAACAAGCCTCTCCACCTCGGACACGTCAGAAACAACCTCCTCGGATGGTCTCTCGCACAGATCATGGAGGCAAACGGCAACAAGGTGGTCAAGACGAATATCGTCAACGACCGTGGCATACATATCTGCAAGTCAATGCTCGCATGGCTCAAATATGGCAACGGAGAGACTCCTGAGTCATCAGGAAAGAAGGGCGACCACCTCATCGGCGACTACTATGTAGCCTTCGACAAGCACTACAAGGCTGAGTGCGACGAGCTCCAGAAGCAGTATATGGCTGAAGGAATGGCTGAGGATGCCGCCAAGGAAAAGGCCAAGCAGGAGGCACCGCTCATCAAGGAAGCACACGATATGCTCGTCAAATGGGAAAACAACGACCCTGAAGTGCGTGCTCTCTGGGCCAAGATGAACGAGTGGGTATATGCCGGTTTCGACGAGACCTACAAGGCTCTCGGCGTAAGTTTCGACAAGATATACTACGAATCAAACACCTATCTCGAAGGTAAGGAGAAGGTGGAGGAAGGCCTTGCAAAGGGATTCTTCTACCGTCGTCCGGACAATTCCGTATGGGCAGACCTCACCAAGGAAGGTCTCGACGAGAAACTGCTCCTCCGTTCCGACGGCACCTCAGTCTATATGACACAGGATATCGGCACTGCAAAGCTCCGCTTCCAGGATTTCCCTATCGACCAGATGATATACGTAGTCGGCAATGAGCAGAACTACCACTTCCAGGTGCTCTCCATCCTTCTCGACAAGCTCGGCTTCAAGTGGGGAAAAGACCTCGTGCATTTCTCTTATGGCATGGTCGAACTGCCTAACGGAAAGATGAAATCACGCGAAGGAACCGTGGTGGACGCCGATGAACTCATAGCAAGCATGATCGCTGACGCAAGAAAGACAAGCGACGAACTGGGCAAATTCCACGACATGAGCGAGGAAGAGCGTCAGGAGATATCACGCATCGTGGGTCTCGGAGCGCTCAAATACTTCATCCTCAAGGTGGATGCCAGAAAGAACATGCTCTTCAATCCGGAGGAATCCATCGACTTCAACGGCAACACAGGTCCGTTCATCCAATACACCTACGCACGAATCCGCTCCATTCTCCGCAAGGCTGAGGAGCAGGGCATCACCGTTCCTGCCGCTCTTCCTGCCGGAATGCCGCT
Source organism: uncultured Prevotella sp. (assembly GCA_934256705.1). GTDB lineage: Bacteria > Bacteroidota > Bacteroidia > Bacteroidales > Bacteroidaceae > Prevotella. The sequence goes on along the minus strand of CAKQPF010000002.1, from coordinate 475 downwards.
CGTGGAGAAGGAAATCACCCTCATACAGAAGATTTCCGAGTATGGCGCTGCAGTGGTACAGGCCGGCAAGGACTACTCTCCTTCAGGCATAGCAAACTACTGCTACGAGCTGACCAAGGAGTTCAACCAGTTCTATCACGATTACAGCATCCTCGGTGCTGACACCCAGGACGAGAAGCTTACACGCCTCGTCATCGCCAAGAACGTGGCAAAGACCCTCAAGAACGGTATGGCTCTCCTCGGAATCGAAGTGCCGGAGCGCATGTAATCCAGACCCGAAAGAGTACTGGAGATCGCATCTTCCGTCAGGAAAAGACATAATTCCGTCAGGAAAAAGACAGGATTCCGTCAGGAAAAGATAAGATTCCGTCAAGAAAAGACAAAAGGACATATCAAAAGGGCGCACCCGACAAACCCTGTGGGGGGCTGTGCAGATGCTAACCCAAAAACATGTTGCCAAACGATACATAATTTC
>CAKQPF010000001.1 GCA_934256705.1 uncultured Prevotella sp. | reverse complement strand
TTCATGTATCGTTTGGCAACAGTTTTGGGTTAGCATCTGCATAGCGCCCCACAGGGTTTGTCGGGTGCGCCGTTTTTACCCTTGAAAAAGGGCGTTTTCGGGGTGCTATACACATGTCTATACACATGTCTATACATATAATCCTTGCATTCGGGTCGGAAATGTTGTAATTTTGCACTCGGAAATCAGAAACACACTGAACATTGAAACATATCCTACCATGAATACACTGATAAACAGAAATGAACTGAATGATGGTGAGCGCTTGCTCACTGTGGAGAATGAACCTGAGGCTACTGACCCTTTCTCTCCCGACATGCTGCTCTCGCCTCACTTCCGGCTTGGGGAGTTTACTCGTTCCGCTACCGCCATACGGCTCGGTATCAGGAATATCCCCTGCCTGGAGGAGGTGGAGCGCATGAGACAGCTCTGCATCCATGTGCTCGAACCGCTCCGCAAACGCTTCGGTGCGATACGCATCACCAGCGGCTTCCGCTGCTACTCGCTCAATGAGGCGGTGGGCGGCGCCCGACAGTCGCAGCACCTCTATGGCGAGGCTGCCGACATCCATGTGGGCAGTACGGAGGTGGGACGGAAGATGTATGACTTCATCCGGCTTAACCTGCCCTTCGACCAGTTGCTCATCGAGGTGCGCGGCGAGAAGAAGGTGATACACTGCCTGCACGTGTCCTACCGCAGCGACCGGGGGAAAAACCGGGGGATGGGGAGAATGGAGTATCAGGTATAAGACCCCCTCTTATCCCCCTGTGAGGGGGAGGCTGGATAGTAAAGACCTCCCTTGCTAAACAACATATTAATTAGTGAAAAGTGAAGAGTGAAAAATCGCGCTGATGCGGTTTGGGAAGTAATTCATAATTCATAATTCATAATTCATAGTTCATAATTCATAGTTCATAATTCATAGTTCATAATTCATAGTTCATAATTCATAATCCTGGCAACCGACAGCCAACAACAAAACAACCAAACAACCAAACAACCAAACAACACATATTTATTAACCTTTTAATTTTTTTATCATTATGGCATTGCTTTACAAAATCGTTCGTGACAATCGTAAGAACTCAACTAACCTCTACTATGGTCGTGCAGTACAGATCAACACCATCGACACCGATGGCCTGGCTGACATCATCCAGCGTAACTGTACCCTCAAGAAGAGTGACGTGATCGCTGTGATCGCTGAGCTCGTGGAGGTGATGACCGACCAGCTCCAGAACTCCGTCACCGTGAAGCTCGACGGCTTCGGTACCTTCAAGATCGGCCTCAAGACCGTGGGCGCTGACAAGCCGGAGAACTTCTCCATCAGCCGCAACGTGAGCGGTCTGCGCGTCAACTTCGTCAGCGCAGGCAAGAAGGACGTGGCTACCAACAAGGTGACCCGCACCTTCCTGGGAGGAGCCTCACTGCAGAAGTACGATCCGTCAAAGGTGGAGACCACTCCTTCCGAGAAAGTGGACGGAGAGGGCGCTAACAGCGAGGAGGTGTAAGTCCTCTTGCTTTAGTGAAAAGTGAAAAGTGAAGAGTGAAAAATCGCGCTGACGCGGTTGTTGTAACTAACTGACATCAGCCGGTAACGCGGCTGACACAGTGGCTCTTCTTTGCTTTAGTGAAAAGTGAAGAGTGAAGAGTGAAAAGTGAAAAATCGCGCTGACGCGGTGGCTCTTTCTAAATGAAGAATGAAGAATGAAGAATTGGGATTACGTTCTTCTTCTTCTTTCTTCTTATTATTAACCTTACTAATACTTATTTAAAATAATGAAGAAGAATACTTGGCAAATCGTGATACAGATGATGATCTCTGTGCTTACTGCTATCGCTACTACTTTGGGAATGGGAGCGGTGTAAGTCCTTTTTCTTTAGTGAAGAGTGAAAAGTGAAAAGTGAAAAATCGCCTGACGGGCATTGCGATTCAAGCAAATATTCAACTGCGTCAGCGCGATTTTTCACTCTTCACTCTTCACTCTTCACTTTTCACTTTTCACTTCTTATATGTCTATCTCTTGCTCTTCTTTGCCGTGGCAAGGAAATTGGCAAGCTTCTCTACTGCGAGACCGCGGTGAGAGATATGGTTCTTCTCTTCGGCGGACATCTGTGCGAAGGTGCGGTCGTAACCGTCAGGCATGAAGATAGGGTCGTAACCGAAACCGTCGGTGCCCTGTGGCTGCTCTGTGATGTGACCGTTGATGATGCCCTCGAAGGTGTGGGTCTCACCCTGATAGACAAGGGAGATGACAGTGCGGAAACGCGCCTTGCGCTCTTCCCCGTGCTTGCCTTCGAGTTTCCTGAGCACCTTCTCCATATTAGCCTTGGAGTCGTGGTCCTTGCCGTCCTCATTGGCGTAGCGTGCACTGTAAACGCCTGGCTCACCACCGAGAGCGTCAATTTCAAGGGCAGTGTCGTCAGCGAAGCAGTCGAAGCCATAGAACTCATTGACATAGCTTGCCTTTTCGAGAGCGTTCTCCTCGATGGTCTGATGGGTCTCAGGTAGCTCGTCGTTGCAACCTATCTCCTTAAGTGAGCGCACGTCGAATCGTTCGCTGAGGATGTCGCTCACTTCGTCGAGCTTATGCTGATTGTTGGTGGAGAAGACGAGGATAGGCTTCTGTCCCTTCATCTTCATCTTCATCATGTCGAAACCTTCACCATATACGTTCTGTGCGTTGGTGATGGACACGAAGGCAGTAGGATCGACGCTGTTGACGATTTCGAACACCTCACGGGAGTGGCGCTTGGTGCAGACGCACATGAGCACCTTACGCTCCGTTCTGGTCCACCATCCTGTGCCGTCGAGCACGGTGAGTCCGAATCCTGCCTTTGATATGGCATCCGATATCCGCTTGTAGTTTCGCGAGAAGATATATACGATGATGGACTGATGGAAGCGTCGTGTGGAGTAGTCGAGTGTCAATGCGGAGACGATGAGGAGCACGAAGCCGAAGATAATCTTGCGCACGTCGTGGAGCACCCACCATGAGCTGCCCACGATGATGATGTCGGTCACCATGATAGCCATGCCGAGGGACACGTCCCGATACCTGTTGATGACGGCGGCTATGATGTCGGTGCCGCCAGTGGAGCCGTTGGCATTGAAGCATAGCGCGAGGGCGAAGCCTTCGATGATGGCGCAGAGGAGACATCCCATGAATGCCTCGTTCTCACCGAGGATGAACGGCAGTTCGTGGGTGACGGGGTCTTCGAATATACGCTGACAGAGCCAGAGCCAGAAGGTGATGAGACCGTAGCCCCACAGGGACTTGACGCTGAACTTCCATCCCAAGAGTTTTGCGGAACTGAGGAGCAGCACGGTGTTGATGATGGCATAGGAGATTTCGATCTCCAGTCCGGTGGCGTAATAGATGAGGGCGCAGATACCTGCGAGACCGCCTGTGGCGAGCTTGTAAGGCAGCATGAATGCGGTGACGCCGATACTGTACATGAGAGTACCTGTGGCTACCATGCCGTATTCCATGACTTCTTTCTTTAGTGCGGATTTAGTCATTGCTTTTTTTTCTTGTTTTTTTGGTATTTCTGTTATTGATGTTCTTGTGCTATCGGGCGGTAACGCGCCCGACACAGTGGCGGACAACTCTTAATTCATAATGCATAATTCATAATGCATAATTCATAATGCATAATGCTGATTCCTGTTACTTCTTCTTGCCTTTGCTTTGGAACTGCTGGTGGAGGAAGTCGCTGACGCCCTGGAGATTGTCGAATTTGTAGGTGTTATGATGATAGATGAGTGAATATGCCTCACGGTCGCCTTCTGTGCACTGCGCGAAGCAGTCGAAGCCGTAGTACTTGTGGACATAACGCACCTTCTCCTGTGCATTCTTCTCTATTGTCTCGTGGGTCTGCGGGAGGTCGTCATGGCAACCGATGTCAGCGAGGGAGCGTATCTCCATGGTGTCGCCCATGAGCTGCCTTGCATTATTGATGAGCGCCTCGTCGTCAGTGGCGAAGGCGAGGATAGGTTTCTGGTTCTTGAGTCGGCTCTTGATGGCGCTGAATCCGTTTCCATATACGTTGGTGACATTGCTGACGGAGAAGAACGCATAAGGATCTACACGCTTGATGGCCTGCATGATGATGTCCTGATAGCGGCGTGAGCAGATGCAGACGAGCATCTTTCGCTCGGACCTGGTGTACCATCCGAAGCCGTCGAGTACGGTGATGCCGAAGCCTTCCTCATTGATTTCGTCGGCTATCTTGGCATAGTTGCGGGAGTATATCTCGAAGCGCACGGCCTGATGCATACGACGCATACAGGTGTCGAGGGTGACGGAGCACACGATCATGATGACATAGCCGAAGATGACGCGCTCGATGTCGTGGAAGACGAAGTAACAGCTGGAGATGATGAGCACGTCGCAGAGAAGGATGATCTGTCCGAGGCTGACATCCTTATACTTGTTGACGATGGCGGCTATGATATCCGTTCCTCCCATCGAACCATGGTTTTCGAAGCTGATGCTGAGTCCGATACCGCAGAAGAGCGGTCCGAGGATGCACGCCATGAATATCTGGTCGCCGCAGACGTGAGGCCACTCTCCGGCGGAATTCTGCAGGAAGAGCTGCCATACGGAGTACCACAGCGTGGATGAGGCGACGCCGGCTATTGTCTTGAAGCAGAATTTCCATCCCAACACCTTGATGGCCACGATGAGGAAACATGCGTTGATGACACCGTAGCTGATGGATACGGGAATGTTTGTGGCATAATAGATGATGGAAGAAATACCGCTGACACCTCCGATGGTGAGACCATAAGGGAGCATGAAGATAGACACGCCGCCGGTGTAGAGCAGGGTGCCTAAGCATATCATGATGTAATCACGGATCTCGTAGAAGGCCGTGGACTTGCTTTTGATCAGTTTGTCATTCATGGGTGTTTTTCTTTTATTTTTTGTTATTATTGTTTCTTTTGTTATATCCGCCGGTAACGCGGCGGACACAGTGGCTGAGACCCCCTCACAGGGGGATAAGAGGGGGTCTATTCTTTTATTTCACTACAATATTGATGATGCGACCAGGGACCACGATGGTCTTGATGATCTGCTTGCCATCAGTGTATTTCGCTGTGCGTTCGTCGGCGAGGACGGTCTTCTCCGCCTCCTCCTTGCTTATGCCGGCAGGGAGCTGGATGGTGAAGCGGGTCTTGCCGCAGAACTGGACAGGCATGGTGATCTCAGAGTCCTTCATCTTCTCCTCGTCGTATGCAGGCCACTGTGCATCGCATACGCTGCCTTCGCAGCCGAGGCTGTGATAGAGTTCCTCAGCGATGTGCGGAGCGAACGGAGCGATGAGGATGACGAGGCTGTGGAGAATCTCGCGTGAGTGGCACTTCTGCAGTTCGCCTACGGCAATCATGAAGGCAGAGATGCTGGTGTTGTATGAGAAATTCTCTATGTCGCCGGAAATCTTCTTGATGAGTTTGTGGAGAGACTTCTCCTGGTCGGCGGTAGGAGCGTCGTCAGTGACCTGCCACTCCCCTGCCCTGTCGTAGAAGAGTCCCCAGAACTTCTTGAGGAAGCGGTGGCAACCGTCTATGCCGTTGGTGTCCCATGGCTTGGACTGCTCCACAGGACCGAGGAACATCTCGTACATACGGAGAGTGTCGGCACCATATTTCTCGACGATCATGTCAGGGTTTACCACGTTGAACATGGACTTTGACATCTTCTCGACAGCCCATCCGCACACGTACTGACCATTGTCATTGAGGATGAACTCAGCATCGTGGTAGTCAGGACGCCAGTTGCGGAACGCCTCCACATCGAGGATGTCACCGCTTACGATGTTGACATCGACGTGGATAGGAGTGACGTCATATCCGTCCTTCTTGTCGAGAGACACGAAGGTGTTGGTGTCCTTGATGCGATATACGAAGTTAGAGCGGCCCTGTATCATGCCCTGGTTGACGAGTTTCTGGAACGGCTCGTCCTTCTTGCTCACGCCGAGGTCGAAGAGGAACTTGTTCCAGAAGCGTGAATAGATAAGGTGTCCGGTGGCATGCTCGCTGCCGCCGACGTAGAGATCCACGTTCTGCCAGTATTCAGCAGCCTCTTCGGAAACGAGAGCCTTATCGTCGTGCGGATCCATGTAGCGGAGATAGTAGGCAGAAGAGCCTGCAAATCCCGGCATGGTATAGAGTTCGATAGGGAAGACGGTCTTGTTGTCGATGAGCGAATTCTCCACTATCTCGCGCTTTTCCTCGTCCCATGCCCATTTCTTCGCGTTGCCGAGCGGTGGTTCGCCGGTCTCTGTAGGGAGGAACTTGTCCACCTGCGGGAGCTCTATAGGGAGGCACTCTTCCGGAATCATGGTAGGAATACCGTTCTTATGATATACCGGGAACGGTTCGCCCCAGTAGCGCTGACGTGAGAAGATGGCGTCGCGGAGACGGTAGTTGACCTTCACGCGTCCTATCTGATGCTTCTCGACGAACACCTTGGTGGCCTGTATGGCTTCCTTGATGGACAGACCATTGAGGGAGAGGGACTCACCATCATACTCCACCGCCTTTCTTCCCTGTGCAGGAGAATTGGTGACGATGCCTTCCTTTGCGTCGTAAGACTCCTCGCTGATGTCGGCACCCTCGACGAGAGGGATGACAGGAAGATCGAAATGCTTGGCAAAAGCATAGTCACGGCTGTCATGGGCAGGAACCGCCATGATAGCTCCGGTGCCATATCCTGCGAGCACATACTCGGAGATATAGATAGGGCACTTGTCGCCAGTGATAGGATTGATGCCGTAAGCGCCTGAGAAAACGCCCGTTACGGTATGGTCTATCATTCGCTCGCGTTCCGTGCGACCTTTGACATACTTGACATATTCATCGACGGCAGGCCGTTGATCATCGGTGGTTACCATATCCACGAGCTCCGACTCAGGTGCGAGCACGAAGAAAGTAACGCCGAACATGGTATCCGCACGAGTGGTGAAGATGGTGAAAGAAACCTCCTGGCCATCGACCTTTATCTCCACCTCGGTGCCCTCAGAGCGACCGATCCAGTTCTTCTGTGTCTCCTTGATGGAGTCACTCCACTGGATGGTGTCGAGTCCGTCGAGGAGACGCTGGCTGTAAGCGCTGACGCGGAGGCACCACTGGCGCATCTTCTTCTGCTCGACAGGGAATCCGCCACGCACGCTGACGCCATCCACCACCTCGTCGTTGGCGAGCACCGTACCGAGTCCGGCACACCAGTTTACCATCGTCTCGCCCATGAAAGCGATGCGATAGTTCATGAGGGTGTCGCTCTTCTGCTTCTCGTCCATGGCATTCCATTCATTGGCAGAGAATACGAGGTCCTCAGAGCAGGCGGCGGAGATGCCCTCAGAGCCATTCTTCTCGAAGTGGGCCACGAGGTCAGCGATAGGCTGGGCCTTCTGAAGCTTGGTGTCGAAATAAGAGGCGAACATCTTCTGGAAAGCCCATTGTGTCCACTTGTAGTAGCCAGGAGCGCAGGTGCGCACCTCACGGTCCCAGTCGAATGAGAAGCCTATCTTGTCCAGCTGCTCGCGGTAGCGGTCGATGTTCTGGAAGGTTGTCTTCTCCGGATGTTGTCCGGTCTGTATGGCATACTGCTCGGCAGGGAGTCCGTATGCGTCATATCCCATAGGGTTGAGGACGTTATAGCCCTGTAGGCGCTTGTATCTGGCGTAGATATCGCTGGCTATGTAGCCGAGCGGGTGGCCCACATGGAGTCCCGCACCCGATGGGTAAGGGAACATGTTGAGCACGTAGAATTTCTTTTTGTTCTTGTCTTCAGTGACATGGTATGTGCCGTTGTTGACCCAATACTCATGCCATTTCTTTTCGATTTCGTTGAAATTATATTCCATTGTTTTTATTTTGTTGTCTTGTTGTTTTGTTGTTTTGTTGTCTTGTTGTTACAGAAAGACAGCGGCAATCTTGCGCAGCTTCGTAAGACGGCTGATGAGCATCTTGTTTTCACGCGATGACTGCAGGTTATAGTCCGTCTGCATACGCAGGAGCATATCCGCATTGATGCCGAGCACTGTCTCCATGATCAGTGCCAGTTCGGCGGTGACAGCGCGTTTGCCGTTCAGCACTTCATTGAATGCAGTATATGACAGTCCGGTGATCTCAGCGAAATCCTTCTGCTTGATGTTGCGGCATTCCAGTTCCTCCTTTAGCAGTTCGCCTGGGTGGTAGGGACGGAATGGTTTCATTTCAGATGCTTTTAATCCCATAATTCTTTCGATGTGATACACAGGTTGTAGCTCTGGGCTATTATCTTTTGGGCTTACAGTGCGTTTCTACCCTTTGTGTCATTTCTGTTAGTTCACTTTTTTTGAGTGATTTACAGGTCTTTCTGATGGACTTTTCCATTTCCAGTGCAAAGGTAATACAATCTAATTTAATTCACAAATTTTGTGAATATTATTTGATTGACTCTACTCTTTTTGAGCCTATTATATGATAATTTACAAGGTAAAAGAATAGTTTCTGAAGAATAATTAGTAATTTTGCATTTCAAAGAACAAGACAAGAAAACAACAAGACAAGAAAACTATACAGAAATGGCAAAGAAAACCGGCGAACTGACGCCAATGATGAAACAGTTCTTCGACCTGAAAGCAAAGCATCCCGATGCCTTGCTGCTCTTCCGTTGCGGTGACTTCTATGAGACATACTGCGATGACGCCGTCGATGCCTCAAGGATACTCGGCATAACGCTGACCAGAAGAAACAACGGATCGACACAGGGTGATGCCATGGCAGGATTTCCACACCATGCACTCGACACCTATCTGCCACGACTCATCAGGGCAGGAAGGAGAGTGGCGATATGCGACCAGCTGGAAGATCCGAAACTGACAAAGAAACTTGTCAAGAGAGGCATAACCGAACTCGTCACGCCGGGCGTGGTGATGAACGATAACGTGCTGGAAAACAATAAGAACAACTTTCTATGCGCATTGCATTTCGGTAAGTCGGCTTGCGGAATATCACTGCTCGATATCTCAACGGGAGAATACCTCGTGGATGAAGGCTCGTTCGAGTATGTCGATAAACTGATGACCAATTTCCAGCCGAAGGAAGTGGTGATAGAAAGAGGACGGAAGAGATTCTTCGAGGACAATTTCGGAACAGGACTCTTCACCTACGAGATGGACGACTGGGTGTTTACCGAACAGACGGCAAAACAGAAGCTCAACGCACACTTCAAGGTGAAGTCGATGAAGGGATTCGGAGTGGATAACCTCAAGACAGGACTCATAGCGGCAGGTGCCATACTGCAGTATCTGGAGATAACGCAGCATACACACATCGGACATATCATCCGATTGAAACGCATTGACGCAGAGAGATATGTGCGACTGGATAACTTCACCGTGCGCAATCTGGAGATACTCGACTCCATGCAGCAGGATGGAGCCAACCTGATCAGCGTCATAGACAAGACCGTGTCGCCGATGGGAGCACGACAGCTGCGCCGACTCGTGGTCTTCCCGCTAAGAGAAAAGAAGAGGATAGACGAGAGACTCGACGTGGTCGATTATATGTTTCGTGACCCAGAGTTCCGCTGCGGCATCGACGAGCAGATGCAGACCATAGGCGACCTTGAGAGAATATCATCAAAGATAGCCACCGGAAGGGTGAACCCAAGGGAGGTGATACAGCTCAAGACCGCACTCGCCGCACTCGAACCGATACGCAACATGTGCGCCGGAGCAGACCTCGACGTGCTCAACAGGATAGCAGACCTCATCAATCCGCTCACCGAACTCAGAGAGAAGATAGAGCGGACGGTGAACCCCAATCCGCCGCTGCTGGTCAACAAGGGCGACGTGATAAGAAACGGAGTAAGCCAGGAACTCGACGAACTGCGAGAGATAGCATACTCAGGAAAAGACTACCTGCTGAAGATGCAGAAGGAAGAAGCCGAGAAGACAGGCATCTCATCGCTCAAAATAGGATATAACAACGTATTCGGATATTACCTCGAAGTGCGTAACACATTCAAGGACAACGTGCCGCCAGAATGGATAAGAAAGCAGACACTCGCACAGGCAGAGCGATATATCACGCAGGAACTGAAGGAATACGAAGAGAAGATACTGGGAGCGGAGGACAAGATACTGGCTCTTGAAGCACGACTGTATGCCGACCTCGTGGCTTTCATGCAGCCGTTCATCAGCGATATGCAGATGGACGCGCAGATGGTGGGCAACCTCGACTGCCTGCTCTCGTTCGCTAAGGTGTCACTGGAAAACAATTACATACGTCCAGTAATCGAAGACAGCAGCGTGCTCGACATCAGAGGCGGCAGACATCCCGTGATAGAGAAATACCTGCCTGTGGGCGAAAGTTACGTGCCCAACGACGTGAAGCTCGAAGCACCGTCAGCCGGCGACAGCGGAAAAGCAGGTGATGCCACCCCGCAGATAATGATCATCACCGGACCTAACATGGCTGGTAAGTCAGCCTTGCTGCGCCAGACCGCACTGATAGTGCTCATGGCACAGATAGGATGCTACGTGCCGGCAGAGAGCGCACGCATCGGTATCGTGGACAAGATATTCACCCGTGTCGGCGCAAGCGACAATCTCAGCGTGGGAGAGTCCACCTTCATGGTAGAGATGACCGAGGCGGCGAATATCCTCAACAACGTGACGGACCGCTCGCTCGTGCTCTTCGACGAACTCGGACGAGGCACATCGACCTACGACGGCATATCTATAGCATGGGCTATAGTGGAGTATCTCCATGAGCACAGCGGATCAGGAGCGCGCACGCTCTTTGCCACCCACTATCATGAGCTCAACGAGATGGAGAAGCACTTCCCGCGGATACGTAATTATAATGTTTCGGTGAAGGAGATAAACGGCAAGATAATATTCCTGCGCAAGCTCGTAAAAGGCGGCAGCGAGCATTCCTTCGGTATTCATGTGGCTCAGCTTGCCGGTATGCCGCATACCATCATCAAGCGTGCCAACGTCATCCTCAAGGCACTGGAGGAGGAAGGCAATCAGGTGGGCTCTGCCGGAAAGCCTGATATGGAGAGCGTCACGGCGCGTGCCAACGCCCAGACGCAGTTGAGCTTCTTCCAGCTCGACGACCCTGTCCTCTGTCAGGTGAGGGATGAAATCCTCGGTATCGACGTCAATAACCTCACCCCTCTTGAGGCTCTCAATAAGCTTTCGGAGATAAAGAAGATTGTGGATCCGAGGTGAGAGTTTGCTTTAGTGAAAAGTGAAGAGTGAAAAGTGAAGAGTGAAAAGTGAAGAGTGAAAAGTGAAGAGTGAAAAGTGAAGAGTGAAAAATCGCGCTGACGCAGTATAGTATTTGCTTGACTAAAAATACCCGGCAGGCGATTTTTCACTCTTCACTTTTCACTCTTCACTAAAGAAGAAAACGTATCTGGCCTCCCCCTCACAGGGGGATAAGAGGGGGTCTGTTTATTTATTTTTTTATTTTCTTTCCCCCCTCGCATACCACAACGCCACGATAGGAAGAGGTGACGCGCTGTCCGGCGAGGTTGCAGAGGGATTTGTTGTTTTTTCTGGTATCATTCTGCTGGATATCTGTTTGGATATCGCTGATACCGGAAGTGATGACGTCACCGCTTTCCAGTTTCACACAGTCATAGAGGAAACCGCCGTTCTTGCCGTTTCCGGACATGGTGAAGGTGATGATGTTAGTGCCCTTTTTCAATTTTGCAGCACTGAAAGATGTGGAGAAAAGCCAGTGGCGACCCGCATTGACGGCGCTGCGGTAGATGGCGGCGTCGTTGACACCGGGTTTCCATGTGTCAACCTCCTTGCCGTTGACGCTCACCTTTACCGTACTGCCAGCGCTGGTGCAGCCGGCGAGGGAAGCAGTCAGGACAGCGTTGCCGCGCGGAATCTCATCGAGATTGAAGCGCACAGTCCATTTGCCCTCTTTCGTCTGGGCGTAATACCAGTTCTCTTGCGGTTTGCTTGCCCCTATGACGTAGGTGAGGTCAGCCGGAGGAAGAGTCCAGAGGCCATACTGACGGACTGTGTCAGAATAGTGGAAACCATCCGAACGGCGGTTGTTCTCGCCTATCATCCAATGCAGTTTGGCGTAACGCCTTGGAGTCCAGTCGATGGTGCCGATCGACTGCTCGCCCTCCCCTATCGTGATATTCTCCATCTGCAGTTCGTCGGTCACATCGCCAGCCTGGGCATAGGCATAGAGAGTGTATTTGCCTGGGCGCACATTCCTGAGGGTGAAATCGCCGTTGGCATCCGTTGTGGTCCAGAAATTATAGCCGTGGGTGTGGGTAACCAGTTCGGTGCCTGACTCCTGTGTGAGGACGATGCGTACGGAGTCGGAACGCTGTCCGGTGGTAACATTGAGATGGCCGGTCACATTGCCTCGTTTCTTCGGGTAAAGGTCATTATCAAACCATTGGAAAGGCCATTTCTCCTGCTGTTCCAATGCGATGCGCTTGGCGTTGGCAAGCGGAGAAGTGCTGTAGTTGGCATAGATAAGGAAAGGTCCGAAGAGCTTTTTCTCGCCTTCGTCGAGCACCAAAGCGGCGCCTCCGAGGTGTTCTCCCTGAAGCATCTGGATGGTGATGGGCGACTTGCTGGTGGCGTGCACCATGAGTTCCTGGCGGTCGCAGGCACCGTTCAGCCATTCATAGGATACGGGGATGTTCCATACGCCGTATGAATTATTGTTCCATACACCGTGCACGGTGTCGCGTTCGATGAAGTTAGCCCAGTTGTACTTGGTATATACAGAGCCGTCGGAGAGGTAATAGGTGGCATCCTGTATCTGGTTTTTCTCGGCTTCAGCCATTTCAGCATTGGTAGGTATCTTGCCGTTCATGCGGTAATCCACGTAGCCGTTGAGCATGTCAGAGGCGAGGCGGGTGCATACACGCACCTCTTTCAGCGGTTCAGAAGCCGATGTGGCAGTGCCTGTGGCTATGACGTATGTATATACTCCGGCAATGTCATTGCGCATGATGTAGCCCTGCTGGAAGATGGTATTGCCGGACGTGGCGCTGTAAAGCACTTCGCACATTTCGTCGGTCTGCTTGATGATGTCGAGCTTGGAGGGACTGAGAGCCTTGTTTCCTTGCGCTGTGGTGTAGTCGAAGTATATGCCGTTGCTTCCGTCGAGGAGCTCCCTTGAGCCCCACTTCATGCTGCTTGCCCTACCGTTGCTTCCTATCTTGATGGTGGTCTTGCCGTTAGACATGGTAACGGTCATTCCGCTGACGGTGAGTTTCACGTTGGTGAAGCCAGATGCGGCTTGCAGTCCGATTGCTGTCAGGAGGGTGGTGAGAATAGTTGTCAGTAGCCTTTTTGTCATTTTTCTTTTATTATATAGTCAGTGATAAGTATTATATAGTCAGTGATAGGTATTATATAGACAGTGATAGGTATTATATAGACAGTGATAGGGCTACCCGATGGCAGCCCTACCCTATTTCTTCTTACTTGATCTGTTTTCTTCTTACTTGATCTGTGAGCCGACAGCGTTGTATTCGTTGTTGCCCTTGACGATGATAATCTGACCGTTTCTTACCATCTTCTTTGCCTTTGCATTGCCGGAGACGGTAACGTCGTTGATGCCGGTTCCTTCACCTTCACCTGGTTCTGGCTCAGGAGCGTCGGTGGATGCGTAGATGATGATAGCGTCGAGACCCTTGCTCTCGGAAGTGCCTGCCTTCCAGATTACAGGAGTGTTGTCCTCGGTAACGGTGATGAGAGCAGACTCAGCGAAAGACATGTTGTCGCTGGTGGACATAAGGCCGATGCTGTCAGTGCCTACGTAGAAATTATACACGCTGCCGGTCTTGGCATTGTCGAAGAGAGCAGCCTGGATCTTGTAAGTGCCGGCATTGAGCTTGCAGAACTCCACGTCCTTGGTGTTGAAGGCTGCAGCCTTGTTGGAGCAGCGTACAGCGACATTCTGGTGAGTGATGAGACCTACAGTGACGGAATCTGCAGTCACGAGGTCTTCGCCCTCCATGCAATATACGCAGTCAGAGATTCCAGCGTCCTTGTATTCGATTACGAAAGTGGTGTCAGACTTGAGGGTGAAATCCTGCTTGAACTCAGAGCCTCTTGCACCGAATGTGAATACCTTGCCCTCGGCATTCTTCAGCCAGTAGTTGTAAGGCACGGAGACAACGTCGCCGGCAGCGCCTTCAGTCTCAGTGATGAAGGTCTTGAGCACATTGCCTTCAGGATCCTTTGCTACAGCGGTGTATTTGTATTTCTCGTTAGAAGCAGGAGTAATCTCTATGGAGGTGATTACGGTATTGTTTACAATCATCTCCAGGTCGCCTTCCTTCTGTACAGTGAACACGTGGAGAGCAACGCTCTTGGCGCTTGCTACGCTGTCCTTAGCCTGGTTGGTAGCGTCAGGGCATGTAGCGTTAGGAATCTGGATGGAGTGTTCCTTCTTTGTATCAACGTAACCGAACTTGATGGCAACCTTATCGCCTACGTTACAGTCAGGGATGAGAATCTTGTTGCTGCGCTGAGCGAGATGCAGACGCTTGACGCTTGAACCTGAGGTCTGGGCTACGAGAAGGTTCTTTGCCTTTGTGGTGATATAGAGACCGTCAGTCATTGAGATAGGAGTATTGCCGTCGATGGTGAGGATTTCCTCGTCGAGGTCTTTCATGAGCTGGAAACGTCCCTTAGCACCGGAACCGGCAACTGCCCATCTTGGATTCTCCTGTGCAGCGATGGCTTTGAGAGCCTCTTCCTCTTCTGCGGTAACGGTCTGGCCGAGATTCCATGAGAGGATGCGCTCCACGTTTTTCACAGTGAAAGTGAGAGTAGGCTCACTGCCTTCATCCCAAGTCATTTCCTCGCCTTCTCCAGCGATGAATTCGGTGACCTTGAAGGTATATTTCATGTCGTTCTGCAGTTCGCCGAATTCCTTGAAGACTACGCCGTCCTTGTAAGTGCCTGCGACACCTTCCAGCAGGATTTCATCGCCTGTCTCAGGAATGAGAACGGCGCTCAGGGTAACGTCAGAAAACTTGTTGTCTGTGACCTCAGGGAAAGTGACTTTGATGCCAGATTTCATTACTTTTGACATACGGACGGTAGCACCTTCCTTGATGTTGTAAGCGAGATTTCCGAGTGACCAATCAGCCATTGCGGAAAGGCTCATGAAGAGTGCAAGCACAGTAAGTGTAAAGATTTTCTTCATAAAATGTTAGTTTTTAGTTGTTTTGATATTATTGTCGAGGTATAAATGTCAGTTAGTCTGTTATTTTTTCCCAGATGCAAAATTACGGTTTTTTGATTAGAAAATACTCTAATTAAAAGTATTTAACAATCAAAAAGCCGTAATTTTATGGTTTTTGGTTTTCGGTTGTGGGTATTTGGTATTATTGCCCGGTAACGCGGGCAACACAGTGGCGGCTCCGCAATACGACATGGTGGCAACACAGTGGCGGATTGCCTATTCTGTGGGCTATCTGGTAAAATAAAATATCAATAGAGAAAAATAAACAAATATATTTTTTTTCTATTTTTTCTTTATTTTTCTCTATTGATATTTTATTCAGCCCCCTACCCTACTCTTTCGCCTTAGCGCCGAGCTTGACGAGCCATGGTCCACCGATGGCGCAAGCCACTCCGATGATGATGAATGGGATGGAGAGAATCTGTCCCATGTCGATAGGAAGCCCTGCTTCGAAGGCTACCTGCACCTCCTTGGTGTATTCGATGAAGAAACGGAAGGTGAAGATAAGCGCGAGATCGAGACCGAAGAAGAATCCTGTGCCTACCCAGTTGTGGTGCTTCTTCCAGAAATACCACATTACGAAGAAGAAGATGGCGTAGGCTATGGCTTCGTAGAGCTGTCCTGGATGGCGTGGCTGCATATCTACCCTCTCGAAGATGAATGCCCAAGGCACATCAGTCACCTTGCCTATTATCTCGGAGTTCATGAGGTTTCCGAGGCGAATGAAGCACGCTGTGGTAGGCACTGCGATGGATATTGTGTCAACGACAAACCATGCATTCATCTTCATGTTTTTGCAATAGAGCAGCAATGCGATGATGATGCCTAAGGTGCCTCCGTGGGAGGCAAGTCCTTCATAGCCAGTGAAATGCCATGAACCGTCGGCAGTGAAGCGTATTGGTAGCAGCATCTCCACCATGTGCTGTCCTGATGAGAGGAAATAGCCAGGCTCGTAGAATATGCAATGCCCGAGGCGTGCTCCTATGAGTATGCCCACGAAGCAGTAGAGAAAGAGCGGGTCGAATTTCTCGTCAGCCACCTTCTGCGCTTTATAGAGGTGCTTCACTATGAGGTAAGCCAGCAGCAGGCCGATGAGCCAGCATGTGGAGTACCACCTTATTGCTATGGGACCGAGATGGCAGATGATCAGGTCTGGGTTCCAGTTGATAAATAATTCATAATTCATAATTCACAATTCATAATTAGTAATGCATAATTCTTCATAATTCATAATTCACAATGCATAATTATTGAATCATAATAATTAAATCATAATTCTTATTTATTGCATACTGTATTTTTAACTATACTTGTAAAAATTTTGATTAGTTCGATATTATCATTCATGATGGAGTCAAATGACAAGTCATCTATGTAATCACTTTCATGCAATAATTCAAGCCAGTATTCTGTTTCACTTGCTTCTTTTAATGCTATATTCATCTTAGCTCTGAAATCTGCAGTGGTCTGTGCCCTTAATGCTTCCTTTATATTTGCACCTACACTTGTCCCGCTTTTGAGAACTTGTTTTGACAAGACGTATTCTCTCGTTTCTGCGTTTATAGTAAGGTACTTATAGAGTTTTATTATGCGTAGAGCGAACTCTTTGCTTTTATCTCTAATAGGATTATAGTCTTTCATAAGCTAACATAATTATGCATTATGCATTATGAATTATGCATTATATTAAACATTAAAGCGGAAGTGCATGATGTCGCCGTCCTGCACTACGTATTCCTTTCCTTCAATGCCGAGCTTGCCAGCTTCCTTGATAGCGGCTTCAGATTTGTACTGCATGTAGTCGTCGTACTTGATGACCTCTGCGCGGATGAATCCCTTCTCGAAGTCGGTGTGGATGACTCCGGCACACTGTGGGGCTTTCCATCCCTTCTTGAATGTCCATGCCTTTACCTCCATCTCGCCTGCCGTGATGAATGTCTGGAGATTGAGCAGAGCGTATGCCTTCTTGATGAGACGGTTGACACCGCTCTCTTCCAGTCCGAGTTCTTCGAGGAAGAGCTGCTTGTCCTCGTAGCTGTCGAAGCCAGCTATGTCCTCTTCCGTCTTGGCTGCTACCACCATTGACTCAGCGCCTTCTTCCTTGGCAAGCTCCTCTACCCTCTTCGTCCATTCGTTGCCGTCCTTTGCAGAAGCTTCATCGACATTGCAGACATAGAGCACTGGCTTGGAAGTGAGAAGGAAGAGATTGCGTGCAGCTTCCTGCTCATCCTTGCTTTCAAATTCCACTGTACGGGCGTTCTTGCCCTGAGAGAGGCACTCCTTGTATGCGTCGAGCACAGCGAGTTCCACCTTGGCTTCCTTGTTTCCGGCGGATGCGGTCTTCTGTGTCTTGGAGTAACGGCTCTCGATGGTTTCGAGATCCTTGAGCTGCAGTTCGGTGTCGATGATTTCCTTGTCGCGGATTGGGTCGATGGTGCCATCGACGTGGGTGATGTTTTCATCCTCGAAGCAGCGCAATACGTGGATGATAGCGTCGGTCTCGCGTATGTTTCCGAGGAACTTGTTTCCGAGTCCTTCGCCCTTTGACGCGCCTTTCACGAGTCCGGCGATATCTACTATCTCACAGGTGGCAGGAACGATTCTGCCAGGATGTACTATTTCAGCGAGCTTAGTGAGGCGCTCGTCAGGTACTGTTATCACGCCTACGTTAGGTTCGATTGTACAGAAAGGAAAGTTTGCTGCCTGCGCCTTTGCGCTTGAGAGGCAGTTAAAGAGCGTTGACTTGCCTACGTTCGGCAGTCCAACGATACCACATTTCAATGCCATTTTCTTTTTTTATTGTTGTTGTTTCTATTCTCTATATTATTATATCGGGCGGTAACGCGCCCGACACAGTGGCGGGTTCTTGAATGAAGAATGATGAATGAAGAATGAAGAATGGCTGGACGGTGGCCATTTCTCGCTTCTCCTGCCTTTAGAAGAGGGCTTTGACTATAGCCTGCACTTGCTCTGTGCGGGTCATGGTGTAGAAATGGAGGATTGGGAATCCTGCTTTGAGGAGGGTCTCTCCCTGGCGGATGGCCCACTCTATTCCTACTTTCTTCACGTCATTGTTGTCCTGGCAGGCAATGACTTTCTCCACGAGTTCCTGCGGCAGATCGACGGCGAAGGTCTGCGGAAGTACGGTCAGCTGGGTCTTTGTGGCGAACGGCTTGAGACCCGGGAGGATTGGAACGTGGATTCCGGCTTTGTCGCATTCGTCGCGGAAGCGGATGATGCGGTCGGCATCATAGCATATCTGCGTGGCGATATACTCGGCTCCAGCGTCTATCTTCTGCTTGAGGTAGCCCATGTCGGTGAGCATGTTAGGCGATTCCACGTGCTTCTCGGGATATCCTGCCACACCGATGCAGAAGTGGCTGTTGTGACGTGTGTTCGGTTCACCGTCGATGAAGCGTCCTGCATTCATGTCCATTATCTGCTTTACGAGGGCATCGGCATGCGCCAAGCCTTCAGGATGTGGGCGGAAACGAGAGTCGCCGTGCATAGCATCGCCTCTGAGAGCCAGCACATTATGTATGCCGAGGAAGTCGAGGTCGATGAGGGTGTCTTCGATGTCGTACCGTGACTGACCGCCACAGATGACGTGTGGCACCACCTCAATGCCGTATCTCTTCATGATGGCGGCAGATACTCCTACGGTTCCAGGGCGTCGTCTCACGATATGCTTCTCGATGAGGCCGTCAGGTCGCTCGGTGTATTTTATTTCTTCGCGGTGGCATGTCACGTTGATGAATGCCGGATTGTATGGCATCAGCGAGTCTATCGCT
The DNA here is from genome assembly GCA_934256705.1 of uncultured Prevotella sp. GTDB lineage: Bacteria > Bacteroidota > Bacteroidia > Bacteroidales > Bacteroidaceae > Prevotella. Next base: position 107,531 of record CAKQPF010000001.1, on the reverse strand, counting down.
GAGAAAATCTTGTCGAGACCGTCGCCTTTGAGGGGCGGGAGGAGCTCGAATGAGAAACGGTTTCTCTTGGAGAGCTTCGCTTCTTGGATTATGTCTGTTATTCTCATTTGTGGTATGTGTTGCTTTTTTTTTTGTTATATCAGCCGGTGACGCGGCTGACACGGTGGCGGCTACACGTTGAAATACTTCAGAGGCGTGTTAGCGAAGATGAGTCCACAGATGCTTTCGCCTGGGTCTATCATGTATGTCTCGGTGAGGGAGAGGGGCAGATGCGCCTTTACATCGAGGATATCGAAGACCTGCTGTTTGAGGGAATGGTCGGGACAGGCTCCGTAGCCGAATGCCATACGTATGTTATTGCTGCCCCATTTCAGCGTAGATGTCAGTTCGCTGGAGAGATATTCCGCGAGAGCTTCAGCCAGACGGTCGGCGAGGAGCTTGACCATAATGGCGTGATACTCATCGCCTTCGCTACGGAAGCGGTCCTGCAGTTCCTTTATTCCTATGCCTGCCGTCACTACGAATGGACAGATGAAGTCGGTGCGATGCGGACGCTGGCAACAAGGACATTCGCTGATCTGCAATGCTTGCAGCGGACGTGCTATGTAGTCAGCGAGGCAATGCGTCTCCTTCTCGTCCTTCAGCGAGCGCGGCATAGGCAGATGGAAGTCCTGTCCGTCGCGCTGGATGACGATTTCGTCGTCGTCATTGCTGTATGCCGGCAGTATCTGTGCCACCAGACCGAGGTGCAGGAGCTTCTGTTTCTGCATCATGGTGAGCAGTTGCTTGGCATCATTCAGAAGGCGTTTGCCTTCCTCCTGCTTTCTTGTTTCGCCTTTTATCTGCCATGCCTGCAGGAAAAGGTTCCAGTTGATGAAAGGTTTCACCTTGTTAAGCCTTACATTGACCACCAGTTTCTCAGTGCTTGCAGGCACTGCGATTTCCGAGACAGCCTTGTGATGTCTCCTTTTTCTTGCTTCTTCGATGGAGAGCATTTCCGGTTTGGAAATCTCTGCACGAAGGTAATTCTCACGTATAATCCGCTGTTGCTGACGCAGTTCAGCCTTGTATTCCTCGCTGTCGTCAGCGAGCAATCGCCTGATGATGGCAGGATTGTCAGCTGCCGCATGAGCATGGATCACTATGCCGTGTGGATATTCCGGTGCCATCTTCACGGCGGTGTGGAGTGGGGAAGTGGTGGCTCCGCCGACCAATACCGGCGTTGTCATGCCCCTATGTTCCAGTTCTCTGAGCACCTTTATCATCTCGTCGAGCGAAGGAGTGATGAGACCGGATAGCCCTATCACGTCAGCGCCCCATTTCTGGGCTTCCTCGACGATGGTCTGTGGCTCTACCATTACCCCGAGGTCCTTGACATCGTAGCCGTTGCACAGGATTACCACGCCGACGATGTTCTTTCCTATGTCGTGGACATCGCCTTTCACGGTCGCCATGAGTATCTTTCCTGATGCCGAAGAGGATGTGTTTCCGCTCTTCATGTACGGCTCCAGCACGGCAACGGCTTTCTTCATTACCCTTGCCGACTTGACCACCTGCGGCAGGAACATCTTTCCTTCGCCGAAAAGCCTTCCCACCTGCTCCATGGCTGGCATGAGATAGTCGTCGATGACGGCAAGCGGTGTGCCGGCTTCGCTGAGCGCTTCCGCCGTGGTGTCCTCGATATTTGCGTCAATACCCTTGAGCATGGCGTGGGAGATGCGCTCGTGGAGGCCTTCAGGAACCTTTTCTTCAGCCATTGGTTTGTCGCCGTTGGCTTCCTTAGCAGCGTCCTCTTTTTCCTTGATTTGCTGGGCAAAAGAGATGAGACGCTCAGCAGCATCTTTGTCTTTATTCAGAATGACGTCCTCCACATGATTGCGCAAATCGAGTGGGATATCATCGTAGATGGTGAGCATGGCAGGGTTTACGATGCTCATGTCGAGACCGGCGTTGATGGCATGATAGAGGAATACGGAGTGCATCGCCTGTCTTACCGTGTTGTTTCCACGGAAAGAGAAGGAGAGATTGGATATTCCGCCCGACATGTGAACCTCAGGCATCTCCTGATGTATGGTGCGGCACGCCTCGATGAATGCCCTTCCGTAGTCGTCGTGCTCCGGCATACCGGTGGCTACGGCGAGGACGTTTGGGTCGAAGATGATGTCTTCGCCCGGGAAACCGATGCTCTGCAGCAGGCGGTATGCCCTTCTTGCCACTTCCACCTTCCTCTCGTATGTGTCCGCCTGACCGTTTTCATCGAAGAGCATCACGACCGTAGCGGCTCCCATAGCGTGGATATAGCGGGCTTTACGGAGGAATTTCTCTTCGCCTTCCTTGAGCGAGATGGAGTTGACGATGCTCTTTCCCTGCACGCACTGCAGTCCTGCCTTGAGGATTTCCCATTTGGAGGAGTCGATCATCACCGGCACTCGTGCTATCTCAGGCTCGGAAGCGATGAGATTGAGGAATGTGGTCATGGCTTTCACGCCGTCGATGAGTCCGTCGTCCATGCAGATGTCTATGACCTGCGCTCCGGCATCCACCTGCGCTCTTGCCACGGTGAGGGCTTCCTCGTAGTTGCCTGCCTGGATGAGACGCTTGAACTTCGCCGAGCCTGCCACGTTGGTGCGCTCGCCTATGTTGACGAAACCTGTGTTTGCATTGAGCACCAGAGGCTCAAGTCCAGATAGGATACAGGCGTGTTGTTCCTTTGTTTTTATCTCCCTTGGTTGGTATTTCTTTGCTATTTCGGCTACAGCCTTGATATGCTCTGGCGTTGTGCCGCAGCATCCGCCGTAGATATTGACGAGCTTTTCGCTGAATACTTCCTCGGCTACAGCTGCGAAAGTCTCTGGCGTTTCGTCGTAGCCACCCATCACATTAGGCAATCCTGCGTTAGGATGCATTGATACAGGGTATTCAGTAGCTGCTGCGAGACGGCTGAGCCATGGCTTCAGCTGCTTGGCTCCGAAGCCGCAGTTGAGACCGATGGAGAGGAGATTGGCGTGTGACAGGGAAGCAGCGAATGCCTCGACTGTCTGTCCGGAGAGCGTTCTGCCCGAAGCGTCGGAGAGCGTTCCGCTGACCATGACGGGGATGTCGGTGGCTCTTTCCTGGCTTATGTCATCGACAGCCTTGAGCGCCGCCTTGGCATTGAGGGTGTCGAAGATGGTCTCGATGATGATGATGTCGGCGCCTCCGTCGAGCAATCCCCTGACAGCGTCGGAGTAGGTATCGACGAGCTGCTGGAAGGTGACTTCCCTTGCTGCCGGGTCATTGACGTCGGCGGACATGGAGGAGGTGCGGTTTGTCGGTCCGACGGAGCCTGCCACGAGTACGGGATGCTGTTCGTTCCGTCTGCTCTCGGGTATGCTTTGCTTGGCGCAGAGTGCGCTTGCCTTGGCTATCTGATAGACCTTGTCTTCGAGTCCGTAGTCGGATAGGGAGAAGAAATTGCAGTTGAAGGAGTTTGTCTCTATGATGTCAGCGCCCGCGTCGATGTAGTCGCGGTGCATGTCGATGACCACCTTCGGATTAGAGATGCAGAGCACGTCGTTGCATCCTTTGAGCAGCACTGGATGGCTCAGGAAGGCTTCTCCTCGGAAGTCCTCCTCTTTGAGCTGTAGTTTCTGCAGGTATGTGCCGATACCTCCGTCGAGGACGAGGATTCTGGAGCGCATAGCCTGGATTATTTCGTTGCGTGTTGTTGTCGTCATTTCTTCTTTCCTTTGTTGGTGTCTGTTATCTTGATGTCGGGCGGTAAGGGGGCAATTCATAATGCATAATTCATAATGCACAATTCATAATGCATAATTCATAATGCACAATTGATAATGCAAATCATTTCCGCTGGTGGAGCCTTGTGGCGAGGCTGCGTTCGGAACAGCCTATTTGGGGTGCAAAGTTACTATAAAATCTGCAGATTACAAAATCTTTCTGGAAAATTCATGAAAGCGCCGTTATCAGGGAGTGAAAGCTATGCTTTTGCTTCCTGATAACGGCGCTTTTGCGTTGTAATAGCTATGCTATTGGGGGATGATGGCATGGCTATCGCTGTGGGGGATGGCAAGGGGCTGGTAATCAGCCGGTGACACGGCTGACACAGTGGCGGTGTGCGATGAGGGCTTATTCCTCCTGGTCGTCCTGGTCCGGCTGGTCGGTGTCGGGGGACATGAATTCTTCGAGGGCTCCTTCGAGCTGCTTGGAGATGCTGTTCATGTTGTGGCGCATGATCTTCATGGCACCTTTGCTCATCTGCTTGATGCAGACGGCTTGGAGACGGCCGATTTCCTTGAGTTGCTCGTCGGTGAATTCGTACTGGTTGATTTCCTCGACGAGCTGCTGGTACTGCTCGCCTGCCTGCTGCCAGTCTTCCTCGGTGTAGTCGGCGGATTCTTCCTTCAGCTGCTCTGAGAAGGAGCGGAGGTCATCGATGGCTTGCTCCTGCTTGTTGCAGGCTGTGAGGACGAGGGACAGGATAGCTATCAGGAGGGCTTGGATTAGGGGATTTGTTTTCATTGTTCTTTCTTTTTTTTATTGTTCTATCCGCCGGTAACGCGGCGGGAGACCCCCTCTTATCCCCCTGTGAGGGGGAGGCTATATACTGAGACCTCCCTTGAGGAAGAGACGCTGGCGGAGAGCGTAACTGTCTTCCACCTATAGCGAATAAGAGGGGGCTCGTGGATGTGATGGGGGAATCTAATCCTTGTATTTATAGATGAGATAAGGGATGGAGAAGATTAGTGAGATGGGGAAGGCGATGCCGAGGAATATCAGGATGATGATGAGACAGCCGCTTGGCTTGTTTTTCTTTTTTTCTTCTTCTTTCTGCCTTTGCCTTTCTTCTTCCTGCCTTTGTCTTTCTTCCTCCTCAGCTTCCCTTTGCTTGCGCTTCCTTTCTTCTTCTGCTGCCTGGAGCTGCTTCTGATGTATTCTCTCGGCTTCGCGCTCACGCTGTTTCAGTTCCAGTTCGCGGTTGCGCTGCTCGATTTCGAGGTTTTTCTTGTAGTTCTGTTCGTCGAACTGCCTTTTGATTTCCTCTTCCCTTTTGGCTTTTTCGTCGGCTCTGAGTTTTTGCTCATATCGCAGCATGATAGGCACTTCGAGAAACTGCTCCTTGACATTGTCTTCGACATTGTAATGCACGATGCATCTTATGGAGGGGTCTTCGGTGTCGATGAATTCGAGGCGGTGGTAGCCGTTGGCGAGCCTTATCTTGCAGTCTTTTCCTGCTTCGGCGGTGCCGAGGTCTTCGCCGTAACGCATTATCTTGGCGTTGCGGTCAGTGACGATGTGGATGAGCGTTCCGAACTCGTCTCCATTCTCGATGTTGATGCCGAGAGTGGCTTTGAGTTGTGCTATGAGCATGTTTTTCGACTCGTCATCGTTGATGTTGTACGGCTTTGCCCTGAATTTGAATTCTTCGGGCATGGAGCTGAACATGCTTCTCTTGTCGATGTTGACGGGGAGGATGTTCTTGTTTACGTTGAGTGAATATGTGACGGCGGCCTTCACGTAGTCTGACTTCTTTGCTGCATCGCTGATGAATACCATGACTACTTTAGCGTCCTCGATGGCTTTTGTGGTCTTGTCTTCGAGGATTGGAGAGTGGCCGGTGTCGATGTCAGCTGTGAGCTTGGCGTTGATTTCATACTCGCATTCCTTGAGAATGCTGTTGACTCTCGCTGTGTCCTCCCAGGCGTATATGATGAATATTTTGCTGCTGATGTCTTGCATTTTGTAAGGTGGTTACAGTTTTACCTTGAGCTGTTCGATGATGCCGTCGGTCATCTGGTCGATACCGGTGTCCTGCAGGGCAGAGACGGCATAGAAATGCAGTGATGCGTAGGTATTCTCCAGATTGTTGATTTCTCCTGCCATTCCCATCTGCTGTGCCACGAAGTCACGGATTTTGCCTTCGTCCTGCTTGTCTTTGCGATGTATGTAGCCTGTGTCGGCCTTGACGAGGATGAGATTGACGTGTATCTTGTCGGTCTTGTGCGTGAACTGCTGCGACATGGTCTGTATGGTCTGTATGACATTGGAGAGCTTTTCCTTCTTTGCAACGCCTTTGTCTGTGATGTTCTCCTTGTACCATTTGGCGAATTCACCGTCGATGTCGTATTCGGAGAAGTCCATGGTGAACGGGTCTATGAGTATGGAGACTACCTGCACGTCCTTGAAGAACTGCATATAGTCCTGCCTAACACCGCTGTCGGTGAAGAGTTCTCCGCCCACGTCATTGATGAAGAAATGGTAAGGCATTCGTCCTTTTCCCGGCACGATGATCTGGAGACTTCTTTTCATGTCGGATACGCTGGTCTTGGCAGCGAGTTCCTGCTTCTTTCCTTCCTTGATATTTGCTATGATTCGCTTGGCTTCGTTGCTGACATTGTCGGTGAACGTGATTTCCGCATAGCGTTTCATCATGTTGCCTACGAAGCGGTATGTGAGGCAGGTCTTTCCGGACTCAGGGAGACCCACGAAAGCGATGTGCTTCTCCACACCGGTCTGATAGCCTATTCTGCGGTTGCAATGCGGGCAGATGCGTTCGAGGTCGTCTCTGCCGTTGAGAATCATCGTAGGCATTTCTTCCTGTGTGATAGGGTGCTTGATGTGGAAGAGACCGTACATTCCAGGGCGGAGCTTGATGGGCAGTTCGTAGCCTTCCGAGAGATATGTGGCAGGCTCTGACGGGTTATGGCAGAACGGGCATGGATGCTTGATGTTGTATCTGGATGTCATGATGGTCTCCACGAGCCAGAATATGCCGGCTATGATCATTGTGATGACGGCCGCTATGATGCCTATGACTATCGGAGTGGCCACGACGCATAGGAATGCTACGCCGTATTCCGAAATCATGAACATTCCGAGGTCCCATACGTTGAGTGCGCTGTAGAAATTGAAACCTGCTTCTACACAGGCATTTGCGAATGCCTTGAGATTGTCGCTGAAATATACTATGACACCACCTATGATGAGCGGCAGACATCCGACGGGCTGGGTGCCGATGAGACACAGTACGCCAGCCACGACGCATATCCATCCTATTATGATAAGCGCCCATATCAGCAGTTTGACGAGCCACAGGAGCAGGTATCCGGCACCTCCCACGATGAAGAGGCATATTCCGGCTATGAGGGCTGATATGAGTAGCGACACGGCTATGAAGAGCACTGCCATGTAAGGCTGCTTGTTGAACATGAACAGTCTGCGCATGTTGTTGTCGTCATATTCGCCTCCGATATTGCTCCAGATGTTCTTCCATATGTCGGAAAGGAACGTGAGGAGGAAGATTATCGCGCTTAGAATGGCGAATGACCAGATGACTATCGAACCGTTCTGGTCGAGGCTGTACTCTGCCGCGAGTGGCATGATGCTTGATATGGCGTTGGTCATAAGTGCTTGTATTTAGGGTGGTTCTATAAATTACCACCGTTAATATAAAACTTAATTGTAAGGATGACGTTTTGTTATCTTTCGGTCTCTTTTCGGCTCAAAGCGTAAGTTCGTTCAGTCGTTATGCACCGCATAACTCCTTCGCTCACTTGCACTTTGATCTCGAAAATAGCCTCGAAATATAACAAAGCTAATTTTTAGAACCACCCTTTAATATGTTCTACTTCTTTTTTCCGGCATTGTCCTTGGCTTTCGCATCCTTCTTGTCCTTGTCTGCCGGGATGAAGATGCGTATGATGGACTTGAAGAATCCTTTTATCTTCTTGCTGCGGAGGTATGACTTGTATTCTTTCTGATAGTTTTCCTCCATCACCTTGGCTCTCGTGTCCTTGTCTATGCCGAGGTCTTTGGCGAGGGCATAGGCCTGTTCGAACGGCATTTTCTTCATCTTGCAGATGATGATGCCGAGCATAGGTACGGAATGCTTCGCGTCGAGGTCGTCGATCATGTCGCCGGTGCTTACGCCGTGGTTGAACTTGTCATATAGTCTGGCAAGCTCTTCGGCAGGGATGTCGCCCTTCTGGTAAGCCTTGACGAATGCAGGAATCATCTGTCCGAACGTCTCATCGTCATTGAGCAGGCTGACGAGGGAGAACACCACCGGCACTTTCCTCTCGTGGAGCCTCTGGTAACCATTGTTTGCCACCATGTCGAGGTAGAGTGCGAGGTCTGCGAGCTGGTCGTCCTTGACGGCAGTGAAGAATCCGAGGATATTGACATTTATGGCGGTGAGCGCTTCCTGAGCCTTGTCATGATGCTGCATATAGAGCGTCTTTACATTGCCCTTGAAGTCGGAATATATGCCGTCCTGATGGTAGCCTGCCTGTATGAGCGCCTTGAGTTTCTCGTTGCCGTGGAGAATATCGGTGAGTGCCTGTATGCTTTCGATGGACGAGAAGTCGGCTTTGTGCGCCTTGATGGAGAAATAGAACATCGGTGCGTACTGTCCGTCGGTGAGCTTATGCTGGAAGAGCTTGAGGAAATCCGGGCAAGGTGTGGATTGGAGATAATGCTCCATGTAAGGCCATACGGTGCCGAACGGCTTCTGTTCATCCTTGAGCACATGGATGAAGAAGAGAAGTTTGCCGTCGTTTTCCCCGCCGTAGATGTCGTCGATGATAGGGATGAGATACTTGCTCTCCATGCCGCATGCGAGGAAACGGTCGTAGAGCATGGTCTCCCTGTCGCGCAGTTCGGCATCGGAGAGGAAGTGGCGGTAGAGCTTCAGCATATCCGCATCGAGCACTTTGGCGAGCGTGAAGTCGCCGTTTCGCTCGAAAACGTCCTTGTCGAAGAACTGCACCACGCTGTCATATCCTATCTTGTCGAGCACGGCTCTGAGCACGTCGGGGCTTGTGAGGATGCACTCGCTGACGTGCTGTCTGACCGCCTCATTGTTTTCCTTCATGTCAAAGCCGAGGGCTTCAAACTTATGGAACTCCTTGATGAGCAGGATGATGTCCTGGTATGTGGCATCGTTGATGGTCTCGGTGACGAGAGAGTCGAACAGTCTGGCGTTGGTTTTCTCCTTCTTGGTGTAAGGCATGAGGACATTGAGGAACTCTTCATTGAGCCGTCCCTGGCTGTCTCTGAAATTGCTGTAGGAGAAATTTCCCGGCTGTATGCAGTAGAGGAAGAATGCGTCGTTGGTGGTCTTGGAGAGTTTCTTCACCGAAGAATATTCCGGCATGAGTAGCCAGCGTAGGATGTCATCGATGTCGCTCTTGTTTTCCGAGAACGAAGCGGAGACGAAGTCCTCCAGTTCGTGGCTGAAGGTCTTTGCCTCGTCGGTGTCGGGCATGGTGGCGGAGTCGAGCTCGATATAGCTGTAGAAGCCTCCCGAATAGACCTGATGCGGATAAGAGTCGAGGATGAAGTAGATGTCGAAGTTCTCGTTAGGACCCTCCGCACGGTGGTTGACGCGAGTATGTATTTCCGTGGCAGACTTTACGTCGAGCATACGGTAGAAGTCTGCTGTGATCTTGAGCGCGCGCTGTCTGTCAGCCTTGACATATAGCTTCTTTCCTGCCTGCCTTGCGGCGAGGAAATGGAAGAAGAGTTTGACCACATCCTTGTCGAGGGCGTTCTCTACGTCGGCAGTGAAAGGCTTGTCCTCCACTGGCAGCAGCGGCTGCTTGCCGATGGAGATGGTGCGCATTTCCTCATTGTCGGCAGTAGGTCTGACGGAAGCCGGAATGAAATGGTTGGACTCCGGAAGCGCTTTCTCATAGAGAATCTGGTAAGCGGAGCTGTCGGGAGCCTGTTCGAAGATGTAATAGTCTATGACGAAATTTCCCGGACGCGTTGCGGAGCCGGTCTTGTAGAATGAATAGTCGAAGCCGACGTAAGCCCTTCTCGCTATGAGATGGTATCTGTTTCCCTGGTCGTCAGAGATTGCGGTGACGGCATAGTCCATCGGGATATTCTCCATGCACTCCGGATTCTGCATTATCTGCTCCGGTGTAGGCGTGTTCTGATATGTCTCCCAGTCGTCGGCAGGAAAGAAATTGAGCGCGTCGATGGCCTTGAGGAGTGAGTCAGGCGTGCCTTCAGTGGCAGTTCTCAGTCCGAAACCAGTGCCCCCGAGCATTGAGCATTCGGAGGAATTGTATATAACGTGATAGTATTTCATAGGGAAAGTGTTTGGTTATCAGGTGAAGAAACTCTATTTAGGATGAAGGAGCATTACTGGACAGGTATGCCGAATCCACCGACTTTATGGAGCAGCCAGATGAGTGGGTCCATTACTCTGAACGGCTTTACCTGCTCATCGTCAGGGATTCCGATCTTCATCTTGTCGTTAGTCATTGCACCGAGAGCTGAGACACCGAAGAATCTTGCGTTGTCGCCCCATTTCTGGGTGATGTCATATCCGAGGGCACCTTCGTCCCAGTGGTTCTCCATATAGTTCTGTATGGTCTTGCTTGCCTCGTCCACCTCGCTGAGGGAGAGAGTGCCGGTCTGTATGAACGAACTGTTGTGCTTGAACGGTTCGATGTCGAAGTCGAGGTCTTCCTGGTTCTGTATGACGGAGTCGAACTTGCTCATGACGAACGCGAACGGTGTCTTGAGTAGCTGAGGATTCTCGGTGGCGAAGTTCTTGAGCGCATCCATGGTCTCGCCGAACGGTGTAGCCTTGTCGGGATTGACAATCTTCTTGGCAGCGAGAATCTTCTGGATATAAGGCAGAGAGAGGGTGTCGAGGAGCACTATGACCGCCTTTGACTTCTCCAGGTATTTGGCATTCTTCTTTATTTCCTCCGGATCCTTGAAACTCTCGCCTGCTGTATCGTAGAAGACGAGATAGACAGCCTTCTTCGTGGCGTGGCTTTCGAGTCGGAAGATCCATGGGATAGGGTGGGATGTGACGGCAGTCTTAGCCACTGGCTGATGGTCCTTGAAGATGGAGTCCTTGGCTTTCTCATAGAGATTGCGGGTATATTCCGCCTTAGTCCTGCCCACGAGCTGCGGTAGGATCTGTCCGAGCTGTAGCTTGTAGCCGTACTTCTGTAGCTGCTGGATGAGGGCTACGATATAGTTTGACTTGCCGCTTGCCGGACCGCCTATGACGGAAATGATTTCAGAGCCTTTCTCGATCATCTCGGTAGGCAGCCAGTTGTTGCAGTGAGGACATACGAATCTGGTGGATGGAGCGCCGCACTGGTCGCATTCGCACGCCCTTGGCTTATAGCCCATGAGCTTGTCTTTCAGTCCGATATGCGGATAGAAGACGTGCTTTGACATTACCATGCTGTCCCAATGGTTGTTGAAACGCTTGTTTTCTTCTCTCTGACATACGTCCTTCGGCATTCCGTCGATGGTGCGTGTGGTGTAGTTTTCGCATTGCACCATAACCTCGGTGTTCTTGAACGACTCGAAGCAGTATGGGCATAATATTGTCTTTGCCATGGCTATTTATCTTTTTTTCTTTTGTTAATGATTTGGTATATCAGCCGGTAACGCGGCTGACACAGTGGCTCTCCATCACACTTTCACCGTGCCTGTGCCGCGGATCTCAAAGCGGTTGATAGGCACTTTCTCATCTTCGTGGGGCCAGAACTTGATGAAGAGGGACTTGGCAGACTTGTTCAGACCGAGCGACTGGAGGTCGGTCCTCATCTCTATGACATCGCCTTCCTCGCCTTTTTCCACGTCGATGCAGTGGATACCGCATCTTCCGTCCGGGATATTGATGATGACATCCGGAGCAATGACGAGGACACCACGGCACGGGAGCGGCTTGTCTATGTGGAGACGGATGGTGATGCACTTCTTCGCTCCTATGCCGAGGAAGCCGCCTGACGACTCGCTCTTGACGCTGATGGTGCCCTTGATGGTCTCTACATCCACCACAGGCATCGGTTCCATAGTCAGCGGCTTCATCTCTTCTATCAGTCTGCGCCTGCCCACGAGGGTCGCCTCATGGTCAAACTGTGACTTGACTTCCAGATACTTGGGGTAGATGTCCTCATATTTCCTCACGAGGTCACGGAGCTTGTCGGGCAGTTCGCGAAGGTCGTCCACCTGCTTGACATACGTTCTGATGGCCGTTTCCCTGCCTCTGATGCTCTCCACGATGTCTCGCACCTCCAGCAGCTGGTGAAGGTCGATGAGCAGTGAGTTCTTCTGCTCGATGGATTTCAGGCACTCCATGGCTTCCGCCTTGGCAATGGTCAGTTCGTCGCTTGTGGACATCTTTGCAATAGTGTCCTTCGCCTTCTCGAAGTCGCTGTGGCGCATCAAGGAATCCCATGACTCCCTGAGGTCCTTGTTGGCATCGTTGACACGGTCGTAAGCTTTCTTTATCTTCGTCTCAGCCTCTTCGGAGAGAGACTTCAGCATTCCGAGCTCTTCGGCATTATGCACGTATGTGCCTATCCTTGCCCTCTCGTTAGCCTTGTCGGCGTATGTGCGCTCCAGGTCACGGAGATCCTCCACCAGCGTGGAGTATTTTACATTGTAGCGTCCGAGAGCCTCCTGAATGGCGTTGTCGTCAAAGAAAGTGTATTTGCCGTCGCTTGAGGTGACGCTGACACAGTCTCTCAGGAAGATCTCTTCCCTGAAGACGTCGCCCATAAGGATGGTATGCAGGAGGTTGTTTCGTATGTTCTCGCTGCTGTATCTGGATATGGCATTGATGGTATTGCGTATGGCTTCCTTCTCGATGAGGTTGAGCTGCTTGCCGTCAATGAGTACAGGCGGGTATATCTTGCCCGGATTCTGCGAGTAATGGAAGTTATCGACCCAGAAATCACTGTCGCCTTTCCGTCCTTTCAGCCATGTCTCAGTGAACTGCATCTGATAGACATACTCCTGCTCTTTCTGCGGCTGCAGGAGCATGTTGTTGCTTTTCTCATAGAAATCGACAACCATCTTGGCGAGCTCCATCTTGAGGAACTCACTGCCTTTCTTCTTCAGCCGGACGGCTTCGTCGCCCTGCATGAACTGCTCTCCGCACCATGTCTGCACGGAAAGGAGGATGTCATTGCCGGAAGACTGTATGACGAGCATCTGGTCACCGAAGGCAGCGGTCATGGAACTGTTGTCCCATTTCACCTTCTCTGCGAGCAAGTCATTGATTTCCTTGCTGTAACTGCGTATCTTGCCCAGTTTCTTCTCGATGTAATCGGCGAAAGCGCGCCTTGCCTTGAGAGGTATGACGGACGAGAAATGGAGCACCACCTCAGGTGACTCCGTGAAAAGTGTCATGTTTGCCCATTCCCTCAGCGTGGAGATGATGCCGGAGAGGTCGAGCAGCTCGATGAAAAGGTAGGGTTCGCCCGGCACTTTGTCGGCTTTGGCAATGTGGTTCCAGAAATTCCCGAAGAAGCCTTCCTTTCCGGCTTCGGCATTTGCCTTGTTGGTCTCGCTGGAATTGTATGCGCCATTGCTGGTGGCATTCGAGAAGAAGAGCCACATACGCCTTGACGCCTGCTGGTCAACGTATTTGTTGACGTTGCCTGAGTCGCCCATTCCAATGGGTATTATGTAGTCGTTGTCGAGATATAATTGCAGGTATTTAGCCATAGATGTATTTATTAGTCATCCATCCTCTTCCATTTGATGAGAAGGAAAAACGAACAGAGTGGGGGAGAAGATAGCACTTCTCCTCCCCCATTATTGTAATCAATTGGTAGCAAAGACTTCCTTCAGCAGCACCTCTTCGAGGTAATAGAGGGCAGTGGCGATGAATACAGGCATACGGTAAGAGTCATCATTGTTTTTGATGATGTTTGCGAGGTACTTCTTGTATTCAGGGTCGTTAATGATGAAACTCCACACATTCTCCACGTTGTCAATCTTCTCTTCAAGTTCTTTTGTTTGAATGAGAGCAGCCTCTTTGCCTATAAACTGCAGGAATATCTCCATGAATTCGGAGAAATTATGGAATGTGCGCGGCAAGGATATAGCTTCCTTGCTCTCATAGAAGTTGTCATTGACGAGAGAAAGCTCATCCTGCTCCACGCCATTGAGCTTGATGCCCACCTCACCGATAACCTCCTGTTTGCGTGCGTCATATTCATTCTTCGCCTTGTCGCTTCGCTTGCCGTAGATATTCTTGCGGTTAGGCTGGATGCCGGTGATCTCATGACGTGATACGAGACCGCGTGCCACCTCGGATTTGTTCTCGGAGTTTTCGTTGCAGCCGTAGTTATACTCGTTGCAGTTGTCATATATGCACCTGATGGCGAAGTCATCACTGCGGTGGAGCGCCTCGTTGATGGCGGAATTCTTTATGCCCACCTCGAAGCAAGCATCGAGATAAGCCTCCACTTTCTCCTTCTCGAATGTGAAGAAGAGCCACTCGAAGAGACGGCCACCCTTGCCGAAGTAGCGGAAATGCACCTCTTCCACCTTGTCCATCCTCTGCGTGATGATGGCGTTTCTGACGAGCATGCCCGAGTAAGCCATGAGCGCGCCCACGATGTAGGCAGGGAGAGAGAACACGAACGGCACGTCGATCTTGAGGTATTCGTAGAACTTCTTGAAGTCCTGGTCGCCGTGCAGCTGGTCGAAGATGTTGTTCAGATAATAAGGAGCTCTGAGTTTGTCCACCTCGATGCTGTCGATGTCCTCCACCTTGATGTCGGTAGTCCTTGAAGCGTGGAAACTCCTGATGCAGTCACGGAACTTCTTGGAGTCGATGATGGCATCGAAGAACACGCCAGCTGCCATGCGTACAGAGCACTGGGTGTAGAGTCTGCCGTCGGTCTTTTCACGTTCATTGCGTGTGGGAGCGGTACTTCTGGTCTGCTGTCGAGGCTCCGGAGCGGCTGTAGTGACAGGCTGGGGAGCGGCAGCAGTCTCGTGCGCCTTAAGGAAATTGATGATGTCCGTCTTGCCAGCCTCTTCGAGGTCGATGAGGTGTTCCAGTCCGCGTTGGCGCACAAGGTCACAGAGTTCCTTGCGGCTCATGGCGGTATAGTCGATGGACTGCGTGCCGGAATGTTTCTTGAGGAATTCCACTATCTCGCTCCTGCTCACCTCTTCGAGGTCGATGAGATGCTCCAGACCGAGGCGGCGTACTTCCTTGCAAAGCTCGCTGCGGCTCATGTCGTCGTAATTTGGCTGTCCGGAATCGTTGGCCTTGAGCAGTTCCACGATGTCCTTTCTGCCCATGTCGTCCAGTTCCCTCTCAGTGGCGAGCCCGCGCTTGAATGCCAAATCAGCCAGCTCATTCCTGCCATAGTCATCATAATTGATGGCAGGAGCCGCCTGTGGTTGCGGTTTAGGCTGTGGCTGCGGTTCGGTAGGCTTGGCTGTCTCAGGCTGTCCGTTGCAGTAATCCTGTGTGTCCTTGCCGAGCACGAGGATGTCGGATGTGGAACCGCCAATGTCGATACCCACGAAGAGATTGTAGTCTGCGAGAGCTATTCGCTTGTCGAGGAAGTATGAGCAGACGGCTTCAGCCTCGGTGAAGGAGAATTTCTCCCTGTCATCAAGTTTGTATTCAGGACATGGTGAAGGAATGCCAGCGTAGATGCTCTGCAATGCACTCATGTCATTTGCGCCCATAGCGCTTGGGTAAGACCAGTTGAGCGTCTTTGGATAAAGCCCTTCAGCGAAGAGGTCGGCGCATATCTGTATCCATACCATCTTGACGAACGCTGCCTTTCTGCGGCTTCCGTCAGAGTCCACGAGCCACTTCATGTTGTAATGCAGCTTGCCGGCATTGGTGGTGATCTCGTAAGGAGTCATGCTCTTGACGGTGATGTTTGTCTCATTGACAGGCACGCCGCCGATGAGTTCCTCGCCCATCATGTTAGGGTCGATGAACATCTGGTCGTGCTCATGCAGCCATGATTTTATCTGTCCGTTCTTGTTGCGTGGCTCTTCGTTGGAGATGAAGAGGAGTTCGTTAGGCTCCGCTGTGAACACCGGCTTGTTGTCGAAGCCGATAATCGCGAGTCTTCTGTTGGAGAACGGAACCGGACGTATGTCATTTGCGTCCTGACCTGAGTAGTAGGCGCATGAGTTGGTGCTGCCGAAGTCGAATCCCACGGTGGTGCCGGAGAACTTGTCTGTGTCTCTGATGACCTGTATGCCCCGCGGCTCGTCAGGATTGTTGTACTGCACCCTGCGCAATACAAGCCATCCGAGTTCGCTTACGGAATTGCCTATGCACTTGCGTATCTTGATGCGTCTCAGCGGTTTGTTGGTCCTTATTATTTCGTATGCATGGGTGTCGGACGTTGCTGTGGCAGGATATTTCACCATTTTGAGGAATGCCTCCTTGGAGACCTTGCTAAGCATGTTGCTGTCCTCTATGTCAGCGATTTCATCAAACACCGGCACCATCTGCACATCGGTGGTGGCATTGGTAGGGAATTCGCTGTAATAGTAGTACTTCTGCCATTTGGAAGAGCAGAAGTTAGGCCATGCGAATACCTTCCTTGTGGAGTTAGGCACCTCGATGTTGAATGAGCGGTTGCGTATGTTGATCCATTCGCCCTCTCCGTCGATGCGTGCCTTGAGATATACATCTACCCTTTTGCCGTTTATTTCCGCCTTGACGATGACGTTCTTGTTAAGTCCCTTGATGATGGATTCAAACTCCTGCTTGAATACATCCATGAGTGCGAACTCACTGAACGGCACGGCAAAGAACCATGTCTTGCCGTCCTGCTCGTCGATGGCGGTGAGGAAATGGACAGGAGACATGCGGTAGTCGTTTTCCATCCTTGCCGTGGCTCTGCCCATATTGTCGGTGGAAGGCACGGCACAGTCGCGCCATCCTGCCAGATAGTCGCTGTCGATGAAGAGGCTTTCCACATTTTCCACCACCACATCTTTGACCTCCGCCACGACATTGGCGGTCTCAATCGGCTTGGTGTAGAAGATGCCATTTCTCCAATAGTATTTCGCCTTGATGTCAAGCAGTTGTCCAAGAGGACCTTCCGGACGCTTGTGGTTGACAGGAATGTTCTTTGCCTTCTCTGCTATTGCGTTGCCGAGAATACTCTTTATGTCGTCCATCCAGCTTGCCACGGCACCATTGAGCACCATGCCTATGATATGGTATCTTGCATCAGTGGTGCTCGGCTGGTCAATCAGTTTATGGTCAGTGTCCCAGATGCTCTTGAGCGTATTGACGTATTCAGCGGAATTCTTCTGGATGCCGTTGAGGAAGGAATAGAGCTTCTTGAGGTTGTTGAAGTGCTTGTCGTTGTATTTGGCACCGTCTTTCTTGTAGTAAGTCTCGTATTCCCTGGATGCAGGGTCCTGGAGCTTGCCGCCGTTTACCCAGTATATCCTCTGGTCATCGTCAGGAATGCTGTAGTTCATGCCAGCGAAGAGGATGCTGAACGGCGAAGTGCCACCGATGACGAATCGGTTGTCACCGTTGTGATAATAGAGCAACTGCATCCTTGGCTTCTCCTTATCGCCCTTCTGGTGCTTCCAGAGCGGAGCATTCTCGAAGAGCATCTCGGAGTAGGTGCTGAGGATGTCGAACTGTCCTGACCTGCTTGCCATGTCCTTAGGCACGAGGTCGATAGGGTCTGTCAGTTCGAAGTCCTCAGGATAGAGTACGTATGCAGCGATGAGTCCGCGCCATTCGCTTCGCATGAAGGCGTAGAACTGTGTCAGAGTGCGTGTGTCGCCGGCTTCATTGCCGGGCATGATGGCGTGCTGGGTGAGATGAACTCTTGCCCAAGGTGATGGCACACTGGAGACGAGGAGATTGAATTTGGCGGTTTCGTCCATTTCTCCGCCCGTGGTATCGATGCTGTCGATAAACTGTCGGGCCTGCTCCATCTTCTGCCAGGTGTTGGGCTTTGCCATCTGAGTATCGTGACCTTTCAGGCACTTTGGTAAAAGGTTGCTTGTAATTGCCATGATTCAGTGATTAGTTTTTTACAGTGAAACCATAAAGACGTGTGAAAGTATCGTACGTGCGCTTCAGGAGAGCGGAGACGGCAGTCTTGTCGCTGTCACTGAAGACGGTGTCGCCAAACTCCTTCTTGAACGTGTCGAAGGCGCTGCTCATGAGCGAGACGCTGTACTTGTAGGCAGAGCCGGCAGGGAAGAGCTTGTCGTTGTACTTGAACTTTCGTGCCGAATTGGCAGATGTGCTGTATGCCGCCTGGTCGAAGAGGAAGCCCTTGTAGCCGATGTCGATGGCAGATTCCTGCATCTGCTTGATCCATCCGCTGCCCGGCTCTGTCTCGTCCAGTTCCTCAAGGTCATAGAACTTGCGGAAATAGTCGCGTATGTCCTTGACATTCTGCTCTGTGAGCGCCTGGAAGGAAGAGTGGTTACGGCGGTTGTTGGCGAAGTCCTGCGGTCCGAAGAGGAAGGCGGAAGCCATCATGATGCCACATTTCTGTGCAAACTTGTCCTTGTCTTCTCCGAAGAAAGACTCGAATGTGAGGCAGTCGCCCTCGTCGGAAGCCAGCGTGCGATAGTATATCTGCGCCTCATTGCCGAATACCGGCTTCTGCATATGCGCCAGTGCGCTCTGGTAGAAGTCGTAGGCGGCGGAAGCGGCGAGCAGTTCGATGTAGTCTTCCGGATTGCGCTGTGCATCGCCTCCCGTCACGCTCTGAGCCTCGTGTCGGGTCACGTTGCGCGGTTTGTCACGTCCTATGAGGTAGAGTCTCTTGTAGGTATCCCTTATTGTCTCGTCCTCATTGTAGAAAGAGAGGGCGGCCTGGGAGTTGAGCGCAAACTTGTCGGATGTGGCATATACCGCCTCGTGCGTGTTCGGCACGTCGAAACAGAAGTAGTTTGTCAGCATGACGGTGCCGAAATAGTTATTTGAGAGCACGTCGCCGTTGCTATCCTTGGATATTATCTTGGCAGCCTCCTGCAGCGCACGAGGGAGCACAGGGATGGAAGAAGCGCCGGTGCCACCGAATACCGAACCGAAGAGGAACACGATATGGTTAGAGTTTGTCATAAGGTTTTCCACGTATCTGACGAGGTCGGAGCCTTTTCCCTTGTTCTTGTATGCCTCTTCCTTGATGG
Source organism: uncultured Prevotella sp. (assembly GCA_934256705.1). Taxonomy (GTDB): domain Bacteria; phylum Bacteroidota; class Bacteroidia; order Bacteroidales; family Bacteroidaceae; genus Prevotella. Next base: position 88,601 of record CAKQPF010000001.1, on the reverse strand, counting down.
CATGATACATGAGCATGGAGCCCATCTGCGTCTGTGCACGGTAGCCATGCTGGAGGTCCATCTTGCGCACGTTAGGGTCGAGGAAGAGGTCAGCGAGGTCGCTTTCCTGCCATTTCACTCCGTCTTCGTCGTGCGTTGATGTCTGGGCATCGGAATAGTGCGCCACGATGTCGTAGTTGGTGCCGGCATTATAGTCAGGGCTGAAGGTGTAATATACAATCTTTGCCGAGAAGAGCGTGTCGGAAGCGACGCCGTCCCTGTCGGCCGTGATGCTGTTGTAATTATCGACCAGAGTCTTCAGCCTCTTGAAGTTTCCGTTCTTGTAGTCGGTGTCGAGGGCGAGGAGATGTATCTCGGTATTGTCAAACATACCCATGGAGCAGAGATGTACGAGAGACTCTGCACAGCGCATTCCTGTTCCTCCTATCGCTATTACGTTGAATGAATTCATAGGTAATGGTTCTTTTTTAGGGTGGTTCTGTAAATTGCCACCGTTAAATAAAGTGGGGTGAAGAGGTGGGATGTCTTTTTTTACCATAAAACATCAAGCCCACCAGATGACAGATCAAAACATAGAAGCCAGTTTAGTGTCCTTCTTCTGCATCTTGCAGATGGCGAAAGTCACGATGCCATAGATGAGCACGCCCACTACAGAGGCTGCAATCATGTGGATGGTGTATTCGCTGGTGAACTGTGCCTTTGTGATATGGCGCATCCAGTTGAAGTAATCCACGGCGAGATTGGTGAACAGTGTGGCTACTCCCAATATCCAGAACCATGTTCTGCGCTTGGCAGGTGATGGGTCGTGAGCTCCCGGTTGCCATGAGATCATGTTAGCCACGATGAGGATGAGAACGACGAATGCCACGCCGATTACTGCGTCAATGAGGTAGGTAGCGGTTTCAGCTGAGTGGAGCTGCGCTGCCGTTGTGATGTTCTGTGAGAAACTTGCCATAGTGATATTATTTTTTTAGGTTATTATTTTATAAATGAAGAATCTTTTTATAAATGAAGAATGAAGAGTGGGAGCCCTCCCCATCCCCTCCCTGGAGGGGCTTTCTTTGGTCACAGGGTGCTGGACATATCCGCCGGTAACGCGGCGGACACAGGGGCTGTCCTTGTTCTTCTGATTGCTGTCCTTTTAATTGCCGTAAGTGGAGAGGTAGATGCTGTAGATGACAGGGTTGCCGCTCTTTTCCGGACTGATGGCAGGGTCGAGGAGGGTCTGCTTGAGGCTCTCATAGACGGAGGTGTTGAGACCGTAAGGAGAGTCGAACTTGAACTTGTCGCCTATCTCAGGATTGGATGAGAAATTCTCCTTTGACTCCTTCACGCAGATGTCGAGGCGGAGAAGGTTGCCGTTGCTTCCGGTCAGCGAACTGCCGTCGAATGCAGGGTCGAGTTTCACCACCACCTTGCCGCTCTTCCATGCCGCTTCGTCGATGACAAACATGTTCTTGAGCGGTTCAGGCAGAGCCACCTTCTTCTTTGCTGAAGGGTTGAAGCTATCATAGAGGTCGCTGATCTCATAGCATTTCACCTCTATTTCAGCTGGCTTGTAAGCATCTTCAGCCGTCACGCCGAGGTCTATGCCCCTGAGATAGTAGTCGCCACCCTTGACAGGGTTGCCGTTGTCGTCAGTAGCATTGAGGATATAGTCGAAGACATTGGTCCATTTCTCGTCGAGGATATGCCATTCGTAGCCTGCAGCCTGGTTGATTTCCTTCTCGTCAGTGGCGAGCAGCTGCTCGTTGAGGTCCACGCCGTCCTTGCCCACCTTGGCAGAAGGGATGCCGCTGTAGAGGTGCACCATCTTCACGTCAGCCTGGCTTGGAGCCACGCGTGAGAATATCTGCTGTATGTTGTTGTTGAGGCGATGGTCGGTGAAGAGCATGTAATAGCGGTTTTTCACGAACTTGCCGGACTGGTAAGGCTCGCTATAGACATAGACATCGAGGCCCATGCCGAGCCACTGCTTGAATTCGTCGGCGAGGTAAGGGTTGTTGAGGTTTGCTCCGATGCCCTGCTGGTAGAATTCACCGTCGGTGATGATCATGGCTTCGTGGCGGTTTTTGATGATGCTGTCCACCGCGCCCTTGATGTTGGAAAAATCCACGTTGGTGATGGAGTTGAGCAACTGGTGCACCTTCATCTTGTCGTTGGACTCGAATGTGATGGTATTGCCCTTGATGGAGTAGTAGTTAGGGTTGCATGCTATGATGGCAGGCTGCACGCTCTTGTAGTAAGGAGACTCGTTTGCGGTGGTCATGCAGTCGGAGTAGTCGATGTAAAGGTCCACTACTGCGCCGCCGTCGCCCTTGTCGTCAGTGGCGAGGACGTTGGCTTCCTTGATTGAACTGTATTTGTGGAATGCGCCGATGTTGCTCATGTCGTCCACTCTGGCTGATGAACCGCATGACGAAAGCCATGCCATACCGATACATACTGTGATGAGAGATAAAATCTTGTTTATCATAGTGCGTAATGTTTATTTGATTGTTGTTTTCTTTCTGTGGGATGGTTTTTCTGAATGGAGTTACTGCTGCTGTGTGGTTAGCTGCAGAAGAAGAGGGGACAGCATCTGCTGCCTATGCGCCGAGCAGCACGCTGAGCGCATCATATATTCCCAGGAATATCAGTAGCCAGCCGATAATCTTGCAGATAAGCACTTTCTGCCTCTTGGCTTTGCTCCGCTTGGAGCCGGAAAGGAAGTTTGGCAGGACTGCCATTACGAGTATTCCTATTATAAGTATTATTATTGCTCCAGTCATAGTCTTCTTGTTTGTGGATTGTTATAGGTTAATGTGATGTTTCTTCCTGATTCCCATTTTTCCAGCATCTATTCAGATGTCCTGCTGACCGCAGGTTGTGGCGGTGCACAGGGCGTGGAAATCAGTTGCTAAATAATATGACGCTCCAAAATTAAGCATAATTTTTGAAATTACAACATAAATTGTCAGAAAATGTTTCTTTTTCCTTGCATTTTGTGTGTTTGTGCTATTTGTGCTGTGGTATTTTCTTGATTATATCGGGCGGTAATGCGCCCGACACAGTGGCGGGTTGTCAAATGAAGAAAGGCTGACGCTGTGTGTGGCTATCCCTTGATAGCGGAGAGATAGGCGCGGAAATGGGGGAGGATGGCGGGGATGGGACGGGACCAGAGGTCGCCGAGGATGGCGGCACCTTGGAATCCGAGGCGGTGGAGAATGGGGAGATTGGTGAGGGAGATGCCTCCCAATGCGTAGGTCTTTGCGGTGAGGATGCCTTCTTCGGCGGCTTGACGGAGCTCGGCTTCGGTGTAGGCGGAGTGGTAGCCCTGCTTTGAGATGCTGTCGAAGATGGGGCTCAGGAAGATGTAGTCGGAGTGGGGGAGTTGCTCGCGGGCTTCTGCTATGGAGTGGCAGGAGCGGGAGATGGTGATGGGGTGGGTGGCTTCTGCCAGCCATGTGGGGGGAAGAGGGTTGCGGGAGTTGAGGTGCACGCCTCCGAGGTGCATCTTGCGGACGAGGTCGTGGTGGTCATGGAGCACTATTCGGCTGCGGTAGGCAGGGGCTATCTGGTTGATGTATTCTTCCATCTGTGAGGCTGTGGCTGAGGGCTTGCGGAGATGGAGGCGCTGGAGGCCTTCCTGGAATAGGGCGTTGATGATGGCGGTCTCGCCTTGGCGGATTTCGGGGGTGGTTATTATTATTATTTTCATTGTGCGGGATGATGTAGATATCAGCCGGTAACGTGGCTGACACAGTGGCTGCTTGTTAAATGAAGAATGGTTGCCAGTTGTTTTTGTTATTCAACTGGCAACCAATGCTATGGGATATTTGGGCTTATACCACTTTGAAGAGGTCGAAGGAGGCATCCCAGTCTTTCCATACCGGCTCACGACCGAGGTCTTTGAGTCGCTGGTTGATTTCCTTTGCTGTGCGCTCGTCGGAGACGGTGAACTGTTCGAGGGCTTGTGGATATGTGTGGTAACCGCCAGGGTTTACCTTTGACTCTGCTGACATTGTTGTGACACCGAGGGTACACATATTGTCGCGGATGAAGGCTGGCTCACGTGTGGAGTATGAGATGTCCACGTCGTGATCGAAGATGCGCATCGCGAAGGTGGCTTGCGCAAGCTGGCGGTCGGTCATGTAGCAGTTTGGCTGGAAGCCTTCATTCTGCGCCGGGCGCATACGTGGGAAGTTGATGCTGTACTTTGTGCGCCAGTAGTGCTTCTGGAGATAGCGCAGATGGTATGCCATCATGGTGACGTCGGTGCGCCAGTCTTTTTCGAGACCTATGAGTACTCCCATTCCGATGGAGTGGACGCCGGCTTGTCCCATGCGGTCGAAGCCGTCGCAACGCCATTCAAACTTGCTCTTCATGCCGCGTGGGTGATAGAGCTTGTAGTTTTCGCGGTGGTAAGTCTCTTGGAAGCATATTACTCCGTTGAGTCCGTGGTGTGTGAGTTCGGCGTATTCTTCAGTTGCGAGAGGCATCACCTCAATCTTGATGTTAGAGAAGTATTTCTTTGCTATGTCGATAGCTTTAGCGAGATATGGGACACCAGCTTTGGCAGGATTCTCACCTGTCACGAGGAGGATATTCTCGAATGGTGCGAGCTCTTTGATGGCTTTGTATTCATTCTCTATCTGCTCAGGCGTGAGGATGGTGCGTGCCATCGGGTTTTCGCGGTGGAAGCCGCAATAGACGCATGAGTTGCTGCATGCGTTTGTGATATAGAGCGGAATGAACATAGACATGGTCTTTCCGAATCTCTCTTCTGTGTATTTGCGTGAGAGGCGTGCCATCTGTTCGAGGTATGGCTCGGCAGCAGGTGAGAGGAGTGCCATGAAGTCATTGACGTCGCAGTGGTCCTTTGCCAAGGCACGTCGCACGTCGTTGTCGGTCATGTGGGCTATTCGCTCTGTGGTCTCTTCCCAACTGATTTTCTTTAATTCTTCTGAAAACATATTTGTTGTGGTTATTTTTTTTGTTTTTTTATATCAGCCGGTAACGTGGCTGACACAGTGGCTCTTCTTTTCTCACTATATTTCCACTGTGAAGGTCTGTAGGGTGCTGAGGTCTATAGTCCAAAGGCGGTCGATGAGGGGCGTGCCGAAACCGCAGATGAGCTGTAGGACTTGCAGTGCTTCGACTGTGCCCACAATGCCTGGTGTCACTCCCGTCACTTGCTTGCCAGGATGAGGCATGGAGATGGTCTCCTGCTCGTCAGGGAAGAGCGTGCGGTAAGTGGCTTTTCCTTTGCACAAAACGGCTACCTGACCGTCGAGTCCACATATAGCTCCATAGACGTATGGCTTACCGAGGGCTTGGCATACGTCGCTGATAATGAAGCGAGTGGCGAAATTGTCGGTGGCATCCACTACGATGTCATATTGTGATATTATCGTGCTTGCGTTGTCCTTGGTCAGGCGATGAGGGTAGGCATTGATGATGATGTCGGAATTGAGCGCATTGAGTCTTTGCTTAGCGCATTCGGCTTTAGGCATATCGACTTGCGTTTCATCGTAGAGCACCTGCCTATGGAGATTGCTTACGCTGACTTTGTCATCATCCATGAGTCCTATGACGCCTACTCCAGCGCCAGCCAGATAGAGGGCAATGGGAGAGCCTAATCCCCCCGCGCCCACTATCAGTACTTTGGCTTGGGACAGTTTGCGTTGTCCTTCTGCACCTATTTCAGGCAGAAGGATTTGCCTGTCGTATCTGTTGTCCATTACTTAAGTTTGCGAAGGTCGTGTGTCAGTTTGGCGGCGCAGAAGTTAGGACCGCACATGGTGCAGTATTCACCGTCGGTATGCCCAGCTTCTTCGAAGTATTTGAGGGCGAGTTCTGGGTCGAGGGAGAGATGGAACTGGTCGCGCCAGCGGAACTCGAATCGAGCCTTGGAGAGAGCATTGTCACGCACCTGTGCCCCAGGATGTCCCTTGGCGAGGTCGGCGGCGTGGGCGGCAATCTTGTAAGTCACCACGCCTGTGCGCACATCCTCCCTGTTAGGCAATGCGAGGTGCTCCTTCGGAGTGACGTAGCAGAGCATCGCTGTGCCGAGCCATGCTATCTGCGCACCGCCGATGGCAGATGTGATATGGTCGTAGCCAGGGGCTATGTCGGTGACGATAGGTCCGAGGGTGTAGAACGGAGCCTCGTGGCAGTGGTCTATCTGTCGCTCCATGTTCTCGCGGATCTTGTGCATCGGCACGTGACCAGGACCTTCGATGAACGCCTGTACGTTCTTGTCCCACGCACGGAGGACGAGTTCGCCCATGGTGTCGAGTTCGGCAAACTGAGCGGCATCATTGGCATCAGCGATGCAACCAGGGCGGAGACCGTCGCCGAGGGAGAGGGCGACGTCATACTGTGCCACGATGTCGCAGATGTCATCGAAGTGCTCGTAGAGGAATGATTCGCGGTCGTGGATGAGGCACCACTTTGACATGATGCTTCCGCCACGGCTTACAATGCCGCAGAGGCGGGAGTCAGCGAGGTGGACATTATGGCGACGTATGCCTGCATGGATGGTGAAGTAATCCACTCCCTGCTCGCATTGCTCGATGAGTGTGTCCTTATATACCTCCCATGTGAGGTCTTCCACCTTGCCGTTCACCTTCTCCAGAGCCTGATAGATAGGCACTGTGCCTACAGGGACAGGGCAGTTGCGCACGATCCATTCGCGTGTCTCGTGGATGTTGTCGCCAGTGGAGAGGTCCATGAGCGTGTCTCCGCCCCATTTGCAGCTCCATACGGCCTTGTCCACTTCTTCGTCGATGCTTGAAGTGGTGGCGGAGTTTCCGATGTTGGTATTGATCTTGACGAGGAAGTTTCTGCCGATGATCATCGGTTCGCTCTCCGGGTGATTGATGTTTGCAGGGAGCACGGCTCTTCCGCTTGCTATCTCGCTTCTGACGAATTCAGGCGTGATATGGGTCTTGATGCCGAGCTCTTCGCAGTTCATGTTCTCACGGATAGCGACATATTCCATCTCCGGTGTGACGATGCCTGCCTTTGCGTATGCCATCTGTGTGATGGCCTTGCCTGCCTTTGCACGTCGCGGAAGCTGAATATGCTCGAATCTGAGGCTGTCGAGAGAATGGTCGGCGAGGCGCTGCTTGCCGTATTCGCTCGTCACTTCAGCGAGCTGCTCGGTGTCCTCACGGTCGATAATCCATTGCTGTCGGATTCTTGGTAAGCCTTTCTTGAGGTCGATTTCGATGTCAGGGTCGGAGAACGGACCGCTGGTGTCGTAGATATAAACAGGCGCATTCGGCTCAGTATGCGGAATGCCCTTTTCATCTCTGGTGACGGTAGGGGTGAGGTTAACCTTTGTCATTCCTACCTTGATGAATGGGAAGAGGGAGCCTTGGATGTAAGCTTTCTCTCTTTTTGCGTATGCTTTTTTGTCGTTTGGCATGTTTTCTTTTTGTTCTTTTTGTGAGACCCAGCCAAGGAGGGCTGGGGTGTCATTATGGGATGATTATTATTATTCTTATTATCCGCCGGTGATGCGGCGGACACAGGGGCTTTAGTTGAGGAAAGCGGTGAGAGGGCTGCTTGCTTCAGCGCAGTCGGCTACGGCACCGAGACCAGCTTCGTATGCCTGACGACCGGCGATGACAGCCTGACGGAAGGCATCCGCCATCTGGACAGGGTCGCCGGCTACGGCAATGGCAGTGTTGACAAGGCAGCAGTCGGCACCCATCTCCATTGCTTCGGCAGCGTGGCTTGGCGCACCGATACCAGCGTCAACGACTACAGGGACTGTGGCTTGCTCGATGATGATCTGGAGGAAGTCCTTCATGCGGAGTCCCTTGTTGGTGCCTATAGGAGCGGCAAGCGGCATGACTGTGGCAGCGCCAGCTTCTTCGAGGTGCTTGCAGAGGGTAGGGTCAGCCTGGCAGTAAGGGAGAACCACGAAACCGAGCTTTACGAGCTCCTCTGTAGCCTTCAGTGTCTCGATGGAGTCAGGGAGGAGATAGCGTGGGTCAGGATGAATCTCGAGCTTGAGCCAGTTGGTGCCGAAAGCCTCACGTGCCATCTGAGCGGCGAAGACGGCTTCCTCGGCGTTGCGCACACCGCTGGTGTTAGGGAGAAGCTGGATGTCAGGGTTCTGCGTGATGTGGGTGAGGAGGTCGTCGTGGGCGTCGTTGAGCTCGATGCGCTTCATTGCTACTGTGACCATCTCGGTCTGTGAAGCCTTGATAGCTTCAGCCATGAGGGCGTTGTTGTTGAACTTACCTGTGCCTAAGAAGAGACGGGAATTGAACTCTCTTCCTGCGATTGTTAGTTTTTTCATTGCTTTTGTTTATTTATTTTTGTTATTGTTGTTTCTTGGTTATATCCGCCGGTGACGCGGCGGACACGGTGGCTCTTCTTTGCTTTAGTGAAAAGTGAAAAGTGAAGAGTGAAAAGTGAAAAGTGAAAAATCGCGCTGACGCGGCGGGGCAATTATGCATTATGCATTATGCATTATGAATTATGAATTATGCATTATGCATTATGAATTATGCATTATGAATTATGCATTATGAATTATGCATTATGAATTATTATTATTCTTTTCATCTCCTGGACGGGGTCGGGGGCGTTGAGGACGGTACCGGAGAGGGCTATGCCGTTGATGCCGGTCGCGATGATGGAGGGGATGTCGGCGGCGGTGATGCCTCCTATGGCTACGACGGGGATGTCGATGTCCTCAGCCTTCATTCTGGTGACGATGTCGCGGTAGCCTTCAAGCCCGAGGATAGGGGAGAGTCCCTTCTTCGTGGTGGTGAAACGGAACGGACCGCAACCGATGTAATTGGCTGAGGAATGATAGTGATGGAGGACATCTTCGAACGTGTTTGCCGTGCCACCGATGATGAAGTCATTGCCGAGAAGGCGTCTGGCTTCGGCTATTGGCATATCGTTCTTACCGAGATGAACACCATCGGCGCCACACTCACGGACGAGTTCGACATGGTCGTCGATGATGAACGTGGCTTGGTATCGGTCGCACAGCCTCCTGGCTTCGTGGGCATTGCAGAGAAATTCCTCTTCGGAGGCATCCTTCATCCTCAGTTGCACCCACTTGCAACCGCCTTCGAGAGCTATTCTGATGCTGTCGAGATAAGAGTACTTATCATTGAAATGAGAAATGAACTGTATCATCTTGCGTTGTCGTCGGGATGCTTTATCCGCCGCAGGCGGCTTTGATGATTACTATGTTGGCTCCTTCGTGGAGTGGGGTAGAGGCCCATTCAGTGCGTGGAATCATCTTGTTGTCGATGGCTGCCGCTATGCCTTTCTCTGGAAGGCCTGCTTCGGAGATGAGGGCAGAGAGGGTGGTGGATTGGGTCTCTTGGGGGGTGTTGTTGATTTGGATTTTCATATTTGGGGATTTTTTTATATCCGCCGGTAACGCGGCGGACACGGTGGCTGTTTCTTTAGTGAAAAGTGAAAAGTGAAGAGTGAAGAGTGAAAAATCGCGCTGACGCGGTGGTGGCTTCTTGCGATAATCGGGCGGTAACGCGGCTGACGCGGTGTGGGCTGTAATAGCATAGATATTGCGGGGTAAAAGCTATGCTATTGTGTGGTAATATCTATGCTTTTGCAATGCAATATCTATGCTATTGCCCGGGGCGGAAAAATGGGGCTACTGGAAGAAGTGGTTGACGGGGCCGTGGCCTTTGCCTATGTCGTAATCTGCGCCGGCGATGATGGCTCGGGAAATGTAGTCCTTTGCTCCCTTTGCGGCTTGCTGGAGTGTGTCGCCTTTAGCCAATAGGGTGGCGAAGGCGGAGGACATGGTGCAGCCGGTGCCGTGGGTGTTGCGGGTGTGAACACGGACGGAAGGGAGAAGGGTGAGTTCGTCCTGCTCGGCATCGTAGAAATAATCGACGAGGTTATCCTCGGTGAGGTGTCCTGCCTTGAGGAGGACTGAGGTGTGATAGCGTTGTGACAATGCTTTGACAGCTTGTGGCATATCCTTCTGGAGGGTGATGGCGTTGCCGTCGAGGAGTATTTCGGCTTCGGGAATGTTCGGGGTGATGACTCGGGTCAGGGGTATGAGTTCGGTCTGGAGGGCGGAGATGGCGCTTTCCTCAATGAGGCGGTGTCCGCTTGTGGAGACCATGACCGGGTCGAGGACTACATTCCTGATGCCGTATTCCCTGATGAGGCGGGCTATGAGAAGGACTATTTCTGCTGACTGCAGCATTCCGATCTTGATGGCTTTCGCTCCGATGTCGTCGAGGACAGCCCTTATCTGACCTTCCACTATGTCGGCAGGGACGGGATGAACGGCTGTGACACCGACGGTATTCTGCACCGTAACTGCCGTGATGGCACTTGCGGCGTAGCCTCCGAGGGCGGAGATGGACTTGATGTCAGCCTGTATTCCCGCTCCGCCGGAGCAGTCGCTTCCGGCTATGGTCAGCACGGTATTGTAACGTTTCATAAGCTCTTATGTTGGAAAAACGATATGTTATCGACATTAGAGCGCCTTCAATGTGTGGAAACAAAAAAAGGCCATGACTGGAACATCATGACCTTGATTATCTTATTGTTTGCTTTTTTGCTTGAAAAATCACCGACTCAATCCCTCCGGCAGTATTACCTGCATCAGGTATGAAGGTATGATCTCAGCCTCACATTGAGGCACCCTTTTGATGTTCGACGATGCAAAAGTACTCATTTCCTTTATTATATGCAAATAAATGGGGGGATTTTTTTTATTTATCAGCCGGTAACGCGGCGGACACAGTGGTGGCTTCCCTTATTTCTTTATCTCCCTTTTGATGCCTTTGTCGCCTACCACGAAGATGCGGTCGTCGTCGATGAGGACAGCTCTGCCACGCTTGTGGTTGTAGTTCTTGAGGTTATCGACATTGACGGCGATGACCCTGCCCTGATAGAATCGCTTGATGTCGCGGAAGATGGTGTGGCCCACGAAGATGCGATCGACGTTATAGCGATTGAGAATCATGTCGAGAGAGTCGCTTGGGAGATGTGACCATTTCTTGCTCTTTAAGACCATACCACGATACCAGATAGGACCACGGTTGCCATAGAGGAACTTGGAGAATTCCGAATGCTTCTTTCTCTCCTTGCTCTTCATGAACAGCACCTCGCTGATGGCATAGTTGACGGTAGGGATTGAGAGGTCGCGGTCGTAGAATTCCTTGCTTATACCAGCGTGGACATACATATTCCTGCCAATCACCTGAATGGCATTGAGCGAACCGATCCACCTGCCCAGTTCGGTGTCCTTGCCAAATAGATGCCGATAGGATATGCCGAGCGAGTCAGCCAGCATCTTGTATTTCGGCATGGCGTAGCGCATATCTCCGGCGAGAGCCATCGGTTCATGGTTTCCGAGCATCGTAGTGACGCGTCCTCCATGCGTTGCGGCCTCTGCTTCGAGTTTGTAAAGAAGCCAGAATATCTGTGGCACGTCATATCCTCTGTCGAAGACATCACCGATGATGACGAGCTGATTGTCTCCGAAGGTCCAGTGTAGCTGATTGTCGATGATACCATTAGCCTGTAGGAGATTGACTACGAGATTGAGCCTGCCGTGCGGGTCGGACATGATAAAGGTCTTCTTGGCAGGATTCTGTATAGCCGGCTGTCGCTTGATGGGGTGGAGCTGCACGTCGAATGGGTATTTCCCCTCATGGTCAGTGACATGGAGAGTGAAATTATTAGGGAGAGAATTGTATGTGGTGTCCTTGATTTCGCCCTTCACAGTCACGCTGATTACTCTCACTTTGCCGTCAGGCTGATAGATTACATACGGGCCGTCGCATGATAGGCGTTGGTCTTTATCGTTGCCTTTCTTGGCAGAAACGGTGATGCTGAACAATGTCAGCATCACCATTAGGATGTAGGAAAATTTATTTTTAAGCATTCTTTATGATAATTATTCACCGTAACCAGGGTTGTTAGGGATATGGCTGACGTTGCGTTCATACTGCGGAATAGGGAGCACAATCTTGTAATTGTCGAGCCCTATGGTCATATACTCGTCAGAGCAGGTGTGCTTAGTCTTGCTCAACTGCTTGTTGCTTTCCTTGATACGCTTTACCTTCATACCATTTCTGAGAAGGTCGAACATACGATGACCTTCGCCTACGAGCTCCTTACGACGCTCTTCGAGCACCTGCTTTAGGGTAATCTGATTGTCAGCAACGACGTGCTTGTCAGGGTTAGCACGATTTACGATGGCATCGAGATACAGTGCAGCCTCTGCATTATGGTCGTCGCCAGCAGTGGTAAGCTTGGCAGCAGCCTCTGCGGCATTGAGATAAGCCTCGGAGAGACGGATGAGCGGGATATTGGCATCGGTAAGGTTCTCGCCCTGCTGAGGTTGGAACTTATTGACGAAAGCCCTGCCATAGATGGAAGAAGAGGAGTACTTGTCCTTGGTAGCGACATTGATAATCTTGAGGCGCACGTCCTTGGCATCCTTTAGCATCAGGTTATAGAAAGACGCTGTGACGCATCCGTCAGCGTAACCACCGGGGGCATAGAGGTATCCGAGGCTCTCCTTGCCTGGAGAATCGGTGGTGAGATTGACTATTTCAAAGAGCACTTCGCCCGGCTTCTGCTTGCTTGCATCGTTTGCCCATGCGGCAGGATATTCCTCATTGGTCCAGAGTGCGTAGCCATTCTTCTCAGCTCCCTCGATAGCCTCCTTGGCAGCAGTGAGCGCTTTGGCGTCATCGCCGTGATAGAGATACACGCGGCTGAGCAGAGTGAGCGCAGCCCATCTGTTAATCTTGCCCTTATTAAACTCCTTTCCGAGCAGTTTGACACTCTCTTCGAGGTCTTTCAGAATCTGGTCATAGCATTGAGCCACCGTGCTGCGCTGAGGCATAGCGTCCTTTTCGAGCACGTCAGTGACGATGCAAGCGCCCAGGGAAGCGCCGTTGTCCATAGTGTAAGGATAGCCGAAGAGCTTAGTGAGGTCGAAGAGGGCCAAGCCACGGATGGCGAGCGTCTGGCCTTTGAGGTCATTGAGTGCATCCTTCTGCTTGTCAGTGACCTGGATACCATCAATGTTCTTGAGTATGACGTTGCAGTTCTGTATTATCTCATACGGTATTCTCCAATATGAAGCCGGAGCGTTTGTCTTGGTGAAACCATAGAGATAAGCGTTCGCCGTGCGCTTGGTGGAGCTGACAGCCTGTATGTCATCGGCTGTGACGTCGCCGTAATAGACGAGTCGTCCGGAGTAAGCGTCAGAGCTCTGCATGGTGCTGTAGATTCCGTTGAGGGTGAATTCCACGTCGGAAATCGTCTTTACGTTGGTCTCCACGTCGGTGGAAGGCTCCAGGTCGAGCCAGTCATTGCCGCAGGAAGAGAAGCCCGCAGCCATGGCTCCAATCATTATATATTGAAAAATCTTTTTCATAGTACAAGGGTTTTAGAAGTTAATGTTTACGCCGAAGGTCACGGTCTTGAGCGGAGGAGTGGTCTGTGTGGCACTGCCATTGACCACTGACTCCGGGTCATAGTAGTCCCATGCCGCCCATGTCCAGAGGTTGTTGGCAGACATATAGAGGCGTGCATTAGTCAATCCCACAGGAGCGAGCCACTGCTTAGGCAGGGAAACGCCGAAGGTGATGGTCTTGAGGCGGATATAGTCAGTGCTGTGGAGACGGCGGCTGTTGGTGATCTTGTGCATAGCGACGCTTGAGCTCTTCTCATAGAACTGCTCATACTTGGTCTGGTCGCCAGGATTCTTCCAGCTGTCTGCATAGTAGGTAGGGATGTTTGCCTCCAGGTCATAGCCGCCATGCTCGGTCTTCTGTGCCCAAGTGTCGTAGGCATAGCCGCCAAACTGGTAGTTGAAGAGGAAACCGAGGTCGAACCACTTGTAGCGTATGCTGTTGTAGAGACCTCCGTTGACAGCCGGCTCAGCGTGCTTATCGAGCATGATAGCCTTGGCTTCAGAAGCCTTTTCGGTGATTTCCTTGCTGTAGGTTCCGTCCTCAAGCAGGTCGTTGGTGTAGAACTGAGGGTTGCCGTTCTCAGGGTTGATGCCGGCAAATTCTATCATGTAGAATGTGCGGTAAGGGTGACCTATCTTGCGGATCTGCGTTCCGCTGATAATCTGAGTCTGGTCACCGTCGAGCTTCACCACCTTGTTCTTGTTGTGTGAGAGGTTGAAAGTGGTCTTCCAGTCGAAGTCCTTTGTCTTGATGTTGGATGACCTGATTTCGATTTCAAAGCCCTGGTTTCTGAGCTGTCCCACATTCATGAGGTAAGAACTGAAGCCTGTGGTCATTGATACCGGGCTGTCCATGAGGAGGTTCTTGGTGTTGCGGAGGTAATACTCGAATGTGACGTTCACGCGGTCGAAGAGTGCGAAGTCGAGACCGATGTTGAGATTGTAGTTGGTCTCCCACTTCAGGTTGGCGTTGGCGAGCTGTGAGATGACGATGGCAGGCTGTTCATTGTATGCCGCACTGAGGCTGCTGAGCGCCATATAGCCGAAATAATCAGACGGCAGTGTGCCGTTGACACCGTAGGAAGCGCGTAGCTTGAGGTCTGTAAGCCATGAAGAAGCAGGCTTCATGAAGTCTTCCTCGATCATGCGCCAAGCGCCTGACACTGACCAGAAATTGCCCCAGCGATGGGAACGCTCAAGGCGTGAACTGCCATCGACGCGATAGCTGGCACCGAGGAAATACTTGTTGTCGAAGTCATAGTTCAATCGACCGATGTAGGACACCATCCTTGTACGGCTGCTTGCACCGCCTACAGACTCCTTCTTCTTGCCGTTGGCGATGTCATTCCTGTCAGGAGTAGCGAAATTGGTGGCGTAGCCGGAGAGGTAATCGCGGTAAGTATCATCGATTTCATAGCCCAGAAGGCCGTCGAAATGATGCACCTCAGCGAATGTCCTGTTATACATCAGCTGGTTGCCCCATACCATCTTCTTGCGCTCGTAGAACTTCTTGCTCATGCCACCATTGACATCTTCGCCGTTGGAAGTGCGAGGGTCAGCCCAGTCTTTGCCCTTTGTGGTGACATAGTCATAGCTGAAGGTGGATTTCAGCTTGAGGTCCTTGACGAATTCATACTGTGCATAGATGGTGTTGAATGTACGTGTGACATACTCACGCTGAGTGTCATACTCATTTGCGAGCGCTGGGTTTCGGTCACCGATGCGGATGAATGCGCGGTTCCATGTGCCGTCCTCATTATATACAGGGTCGGAAGGGGTCACGGCGCTGCGTGAAGAATAGAAAGGTGCGGTGTAGGTGAAGCCTTCGCTATAAACGTCCTGATTGACGCTGGAGAAGAGGAGGTTGGCACCGAGGTTGAGCCTGTCGGTGGCCTGGTAATCCACGTTCATGCGACCGCTCAGACGTTCCAGTCCAGAACGGTGGGTGATACCCTCCTGCTTCAGGTAAGCGAGAGAAGAATAATACTTGAATCTGTCCACGCCACCAGAGACAGAAGCCTCATACTGCTGGTGGTTGCCCTTCTTGAAGAGGATGTCATCCCAGTCCACGAAGCCGCACCAAGGCACAGGAGCGTAGTCGTCGATGTTCTCGTCAGCATATTCCGTAGCCTCTTCAGCGCTCTTGCCCTTGCGTATCTGTCCGGCATAGAGACCGTTGTAGATGTAGTCACGGCGCTGCTGGCCGTTCATCACAGGGCGATATTCCATGGCAAAGTCGGAGAAACCCCAGTCTGCCTTGAGCGATACCTTCGCCTTGCCCTGCACACCTTTCTTTGTGGTGATGATGACAACGCCGTTGGCAGCGCGTGAACCATAGAGCGAAGCGGCTGCAGCATCCTTGATTACCGTGATGCTCTCGATGTCGCTGGTGTTGATGGTGGACATGATGTCGAGTCCGGAGTCGGACGACATGGAATTGATGGAGCCGCTCATCACCGGCACGCCGTCGATGACATAGAGCGGGGAATTGCTCGCATTGATGGAGCCCATGCCTCGGATATTGAGGCTGGAGGATGCGCCAGGCTGTCCTGAAGAGGCAGAGAACTGCACGCCTGTGGCATTGCCCTGGAGCATGTCCTGGAAGGAAACGGCAGGCACGTCAGCCATCTTGTCCGCCTTCACGTTGGAGGCAGAGCCAGCATAGGCAGACTTCTTGAACGTGCCGTAGCCCGTCACGATGACTTCGTCCATGATTTGTGAGTCCTCTGAAATGGTGATATTGATGCTTCCGCTCTTCGTCACCTTCACTTCCTTCTTCTGATAGCCAACATAAGTGATTACCAATGTCACCGGATAACTCTTGACATTGACATTGAATTTGCCGTCGAAATCAGTAACTGATCCCATGGAAGTGCCTTTTATCATGACACTTGCGCCGACGATAGGCTCATTGGTGTTGGCATCCGTGATAGTTCCGTAGATGGATTCTTTCTGCTGCACAGTGCTGACAGACGCAAAGGCTGTCTGTGGCAAAGCCATGCCGAGCATTCCCATCGTCAGCATACCGCCGACCAGGAAGCATCCAAACTGTGCGCTTCCCTTGGAGTGTAGGTGTCGCTTTTTCATAATAGTTGATGTTATTAAGTTAAACATTTTGAGTCCCCCACCTTGTAATTTCTGCTTTTCCCAAGCATCAAAACGTACGTGTAGTATATGTTATTGGTGGGGTACTATAGTTAAACAATTTGCTTTATCATTTGCAAAAGTAGCAAAAAAATATTAAAACTGCAACAGTTTGCAGTGTTTTTTTCTGAAATAACAAAAGTGAAGAGTGAAAAGTGTAGAGTGGAAAATCGCGCTGACGCGGTTGGGTAGGGTAATAGAGAATAGTAATAGGGAATAGGACATTACCATAGTTTGCTTGAGCTACTGCATCTGGGCGTAGCTCGCTTGAAGAAAAGGTAATCTCCTATTTCCTATTTCCTATTTCCTATTTCCTATTACCTTAAAGCCCCAACCGCGTCAGCGCGATTTTTCACTTTTCACTTTTCACTCTTCACTTTTCACTATAGAAGTCAATGAGCCTCCAGCCAGTTGTCGCCGAAGCCGCAGTCAGCAATCAGGGGAACTTTCAGTGCTGCAGCATTTTGCATCTCTTCGAGTACTAATTGTTTCACGTGGAACTTTTCTTCGGGAACCACGGAGAAGTTGAGTTCGTCATGCACCTGAAGTATCATCTTCGACTTCAATCCTTCTGCCTTGAAGCGCTGGTATATGCGCACCATGGCAATCTTGATGATGTCGGCCGCCGTGCCCTGGATAGGCGCATTGATGGCGTTTCGCTCTGCTATCGCACGGACGGTGCCGTTGCGCGACGTGATGTCGGGCAGGTAGCGACGGCGATGGAACATGGTCTCGGCATAGCCCTTCTCGGCTGCCGTCTTCTTGCTTTCCTCCATGAAGGACTGCACACCGGGGAAAGTGGCGAAGTAACCGTCTATCAATGCTTTAGCCTCACTGCGGTCTATGCCCATATTCTGTGCCAGACCAAAGGCTGAAATGCCATAGATGATGCCGAAATTGGCACGCTTTGCCTTGGTTCTCTCTTCCTTGGTGACCTCGCTTATCGGCTTATGGAATATCTTTGCCGATGTTGCGGCATGGATATCAGCGTCTGATGTGAAGGCTTCTATCATGTTCTCGTCGCCCGACATGGATGCCATCACGCGCAGTTCGATCTGTGAATAGTCGGCGGAGAAGAAGATTTCTCCCTCGTCAGGGATGATGGTCTTGCGGATTTCCTTGCCGTCCTCGCTGTTGACAGGGATATTCTGGAGGTTAGGATCCGAGCTGGAGAGTCGTCCCGTGGTGGTGACACATTGGTTGAATGACGTATGGATGTGACCGGTATTAGGATTGATGAGTCGTGGCAACGCATCTACGTAAGTGCCAATGAGTTTCTTCAGACCGCGATGGGCGAGAATCTTCTCCACTATAGGGTGCTTGGAACTGAGCGACTGCAGTACTTCCTCCGATGTCTGATACTGTCCCGTCTTGGTTTTCTTCGCCTTTTCCACGATTTTCAGTTTGCCGAACAGTATCTCGCCCACCTGTCTCGGCGAAGCGATGTTGAAGCTTTCACCCGCCAGTTGGTAGATTTCCTGTTCCAGTTCGCCCATTCGTCTGGTGAATGTGGTGTGCACTTCGTCCAGCGCCTTGGTGTCGAGACGCACGCCGTTGCGCTCCATATCCGCAAGGACAGGGACGAGCGGCATCTCAATGTCATGGAAAAGAGCTTCGGCACCCACCTCCTTCAGTTTTGGTTCGAGCACGTTCTTGAGGCGAAGGGTGATGTCGGCATCCTCGGCGGCATACTGATATACCTCCGCAGGACTGAGGTCTCGCATGGACTTCTGCGCCGGTCCCTTCGGTCCGATGAGCTGCTCGATGTGGATGGTCTGATAGTGGAGCAGTGTCTCCGCCATAGAGTCCATGTTGTTCTCACGACCAGGATTGATGAGGTAGTGGGCAATCATGGTGTCCCAAAGCTGCGCTTTCACTTCGATGCCGTAATTCTTCAGCACCTGTATGTCGTACTTCACATTTTGCCCTACCTTGATGATTTTCGGGCTTTCATATACCTTTTTGAATATATTAACGATTTTTTCAGCTTCTTTACGTTCTGCCGGAACGGCGACATACCAAGCCTCCTTTTCCTCGAAAGCAAAGCTCAAGCCGACCAATTCCGCGTCGATAGCACAGACAGAAGTGGTCTCTGTGTCAAAACTGACGATTTGCTTTGTAACTAAAAGTTCGGATAATTTCTCCGCATCTTCTTCTGTTTCAACCAAATGATACTTTGCTCCCGATGTCTGAAACGTATCAAGAGTGGCATTTTCAAATAAATCTTGCCCGTTGGTCGGATTTTCTGCAAACAAATCAAGCTGTAAATTAACGCTTTTTTGCTTTTGAACAGGTTTTTTCAGAATTCTGTCAGCAAGGCTCTTAAACTCCAATTCGGTGAAGATTTCTCTCAGTCGGGCTTCGTCTGGCTCATTGACTTTCATTTCATCGAAAGAGAAAGAGACAGGGACATCCTGGCGGATGGTGGCAAGATACTTTGACATCTTGATGTCTTCCACCGCGTCTTCCACTTTTTCCTTCATCTTTCCTTTCAGCTGGTCGGTGGAGGAGAGTAGGCTGTCGATGCTTCCGAATTGGTTTATCAGTTTGGCGGCAGTCTTCTCTCCCACGCCCGGACAGCCCGGAAAATTGTCAGCCGAGTCGCCCATCAGTCCGAGAAGGTCGATGACCTGCGCCGTTGACTCTATGCCGTATTTCTCGCATACCTCCTTCGGACCCATGACTTCATAGCCGCCTCCGTGGCGAGGGCGGTACATCCTGACGTGGTCGGTGACGAGCTGGGCGTAGTCCTTGTCGGGCGTCACCATGAATGTGTCGATGCCTTCGAGGTCGGCTTTGTGGGCTATGGTGCCGATGATGTCGTCCGCCTCAAATCCATCCACCTGCAAGATAGGGATATGATAGGCAGAGAGGATATCCTTGATGATAGGTACAGCCAGTCTGATGTCCTCAGGAGTCTCCTCTCTCTGCGCTTTATAAGCAGGGAAAGCCTCGTGTCGGAACGTCTTTCCGTGGTCGAAAGCGACGGCGAGATGAGTTGGTTTTTCCTTGGTCAGTACCTCGTTGAGCGTATTGCAGAAGCCCATTATGGTGCTCGTATTCATTCCTTTGGAATTGATGCGAGGTGCTTTGATGAAGGCATAGTAACTGCGGTATATCAGCGCGTATGCGTCGATGAGAAAGAGTTTGTCCATTAGTCGTTGTGATTTGATTTTATGATATGTAGGTGCAAATATACAAATTAAATATTAAATTATCGACTATCTTCATGTGAAACCGAAAATTTTTTCTTAATTTTGCAACGAAAAATGCAAATATAAGTATAGTAATGGATTATCTATCACATATCAGAAAACCAATAGAAACGGAGTTGGGGGACTTCATTTCCCTCTTCAATGACTCGCTTTCGCATACCGACGGAATGCTTGAGACCGTGCTCAATCATATTCGCCAGCGTGCTGGAAAGCGTATGCGTCCGATGCTTATCCTGCTGATGGCAAAATGCTTTGGTGAGGTGAATGCCTCCACACAGCATTCGGCAGTAGGACTTGAGTTGCTGCATACTGCCAGTCTCGTGCACGATGACGTAGTGGATGAGTCGGGAGAGCGTCGCGGACAGCAGTCTGTCAATGCGCTCTACGATAATAAAGTGGCAGTCCTCGTGGGTGATTATATCCTCTCCACCGCCCTTCTCAATGTGTCGCAGACGGGTAATAACCGCATCGTCAGTTACCTCGCACGTCTCGGTCAGACATTGGCAAACGGCGAGATACTGCAGCTCACCAGCAATGGTGGTGAGAACATCTCCGAGGAGACTTATTACGACGTGATAAAGCAGAAGACGGCAGCGCTCTTTGAGGCGTGCTGTGCTATGGGAGCCATGAGTTCGGGAGCGTCAGAAGAGGATGTGAAAGCCGCGTCTTTGTTTGGTCAAACCCTCGGAATCATCTTCCAGATACGTGATGATATCTTTGATTATTACGACTCTCAGGAGATAGGAAAACCTACTGGAAACGACATGGCTGAGGGTAAACTCACTCTTCCTGTCATCCACTGCGTGCTGACTTCCGGCAATGCTGAAATGCTTGCCATAGCGCATAAAGTGAAGGCTCACAGTGTCACCAAGGAAGAGATAGCCCGACTCGTGGCTTTCACAAAAGAGAACGGCGGTATAGAGTATGCTCAAAGCGTCATGGAACGCATGAGCGAGGAGTGTATGTCTTTCGTCAGAAATAGGGTGGAGGATGCCTCCATCGCTGATGCCCTCGGGGCTTATGTTGATTATGTGATTGGGAGAAAACTTTAGTATCTAAAGTGAAAAGTGAAGAGTGAAAAGTGAAGAGTGAAAAATCGCGCTGACGCAATAGGATATTTGTTTGAGTTGCAATATCCGGCAGGCGATTTTTCACTCTTCACTTTTCACTTTTCACTCTTCACTTTGGGCATTAGAAGAACTTCACTTCCTCTCCCTGTATCTCAGAGAGCAGGAGATTAGCGAGGCGTGAAGTGCCGAGGCGGAACCACTTATTGGTGAGCCATTTCTCGCCCAGCACCTCCTTTACGATGGTGTAATAAGTGATGGCGTCCATGACAGTATTGATGCCGCCAGCAGGCTTGAAACCTATCTGAATGCCTGTCTCGTCATAGTATTCCTTGATAGCCTGACACATCACGTAAGCAGCCTCTGGAGTGGCGCTGATCTTCTCCTTACCAGTGGAAGTCTTGATATAGTCTGCACCAGCGTACATAGAGAGGATAGAAGCCTTCTTGATATTGCTTGCAGTCTTGATGTCGCCCGTCTCGAGGATTACCTTCATGGCAACGTCCTTGCCGCAGGCATTCTTCAGTTCGCTGATGTCCTCGCACATGCCTTCGTAATCGCCGCTGAGGAACTTGCCCACAGGCATTACGATGTCGATTTCAGTAGCGCCATCCTTCACGGCGAGGGATGTCTCTGCCACCTTTACTTCGATGCGAGCTTGCGAACTTGGGAATGAGCCGGATACGCAAGCTATCTCTACGCCCTCCACCTCAAGGGTGTCCTTTACTATCTCGGCGAAGCAAGGATAGACGCAGATAGTAGCCACGTGAGGCATATCAGGATATTCATTGTCGAATGCGTTTACGCGCTCTGTGAAAGCCATCACTGAAGTATCGCTGTCCTCGGTCTTGAGGGTGGTCAGTTCGATGCTGCCAAAGAGGAATTTCTTTACTTCGAGGGTGTCGTTTTCTGCTACTTTATTTGCGATGATGTCGCGCACGGCAGCCTTTACAGCAGCGTCGTCGAGCTCTACATTGTACTTTGACAATGCTTGTTCGTATTTACTCAGTTCTTTTACTTCCATAGTATTTAATTTGTTATTTTATAATGCTATTTTGCAAAAGTAATAAACTATTTCCAATTACTTGCCCTTTTCCCTCCCTTTTTTTGTTTTTTTATGGAATATGTGGTTTTGTTGTTTAGTTGTTTTGTGGTCTTGTTGTTTGCAGTTGTAACAATGAAACAAAACATTCAACCAAACAACAAAACAACCAGACAACAAAACAACCAGACAACCAAACAACAAACGTCACTCCCTATTCTTGGAGTCGATGATGATGGTCACGGGGCCGTCATTGAGCAGTTCTACCTTCATGTCGGCGCCGAACTCGCCCGTGCCTACCTCCTTGCCTATGGCGGTGCTCAACTGCCGGCAGAAAGCCTCATAGAGCGGGATGCTGATGTCGTGCGTGGCGGCACGAAACCAGGAAGGTCTGTTACCCTTCTTGCATGAGGCGAACAGCGTAAACTGTGACACTACCAATGCTTCGCCATTTATGTCGCCCAAGGCGAGGTTCATGACGCCGTTTTCATCGTCGAAGATACGCATCTTGGCTGTCTTGCCGACGAGCCATTCCACGTCCTCCTGCGTGTCTGCATTTTCTATACCCACAAGGATAAGCATTCCCTGTCCGATCTTTGACTTTACAGTGCCGTCTATGGTCACTGAAGCGTGCTTTACTCTTTGTATTACTATGCGCATTTCTTATGTTGTTATTGTTGTTCTTTTTCTTTTTTATATATCAGCCGGGGTGGATGAAGAGTGAAAAGTGAAAAGTGAAGAGTGAAAAGTGAAAAATCGCCTAACGGGATTTGGAACTACGGGAGTGGCAGATGTGAAGAGTGAAGAGCAAGAAACCGCAACCGCGTCAGCGCGATTTTTCACTTTTCACTCTTCACTTTTCACTTTTCACTAAAGCAAGAAAAACGTAACTCCCATTCTTCATTCTTCATTTAGACTATTCTTCATTCTTCATTTTTTCCTGGAAATGCCGGAAAACGACCCCTCCCTTACTTTCTCCCACCGCGCTGGACAGTTCCTCCACTGTAGCCTCTTTGATGCGTCTGACGCTCTTGAAATGCTTGAGGAGGGCATCCTTTGTCTTCGGACCAATGCCTTTGATGTCGTCCAGTTCGGAGTGAAGGGCGTGCTTGGAGCGCTTATTGCGATGGAAGGAGATGGCGAAGCGGTGTACCTCATCCTGCAACTGCGTAAGGACGTGAAAAAGCTCCGATGTGGGCTTTATCTGTATCGTGACGGGATGACGGTCCATCAGCGGGTTGTTCGGGTCCTGGAGTGGGATAAAAAGCAGTTCGTTGGTGCGGTGCTTGTCGTCCTTGGCAAGACCTGCGATAGGGATGGAGAGACCTAGGTCTTCCTCTATCACCTTGCGCACGCAGTTCATCTGACCTATGCCTCCGTCGCAGACTATGAGGTCGGGGAAGGAAGCCCCCCTCAACTCCCCCTTGGGGGAGCTTTCTTTGGTTACGTTTTGCTCCATTTGGGTGCTTGTCATATTTTCCTCTGAGGTGGCTTCTGTGGTTGCTTTTTCGGCTTCTTTTGCCTCTTGCATGAGTCTGCTATATCGGCGATAGACAACCTCCTGCATGCTGGCGTAATCGTCCGGTCCCACTACGGTCTTGATATTGTACGTGCGATAGTCCTTTTTCGACGGTTTCATGCCCTTGAAGACCACGCAGCCTGCCACGGCATCGGTGCCGGATATGTTGGAGTTGTCGAAGGCTTCGATGTGGTAAGGCAATTTCGGCAGACCGAGTTTCTCCTGCAATTCCTTCATCAGACGGACGGATTTCTGCTCCGGATTGAGCTTGTCCGACTGCTTCAGGCGGTCGATGCGGTACTGTTTGCAGTTTATGATGGATAATTCCAGCAGATGCTTCTTATCGCCTCTCTGTGGCACGAAAAACGAAGCATCGGGCACCGTCCATTCCATCTCGAATGGCACGATTATTTCCTTGGCGGTGGAATGGAAACGCTCGCGTATTTCCAGGACCACCTGAAGGAGCAGTTCGGCGTCCGATTCCTGCAGTTTTCGCTTGTATTCGTAGGTGAAGCTCTGGTTTATTGCGCCATTCTTCACGTGCATATAATTGATGTACGCATTGGCGCGGTTATCATCGTCGTCGATAGTGAAGACATCGACGTCATCGATGGTGAAGCTGACCACCTCGCTCTTGGCGCAGAATTGCTCGATAAGGAGGTATTTCTGCTTCAGTTCTTCGGCTTCCTCAAACTTCAGTTCCTCCGCCTTTTTCAGCATCTCGTCGTAGATGATGGCGGAGAGATGGCGCGTGTTGCCGCGCAATATCTCGCGTGCCGAACGGATATTCTCCATATAATCGTCGTAGCTTTGCTTTCCGGCACATGGTGCTCCGCAGTTGCCGAGATGGTATTTCAGGCACGGCTTGTATTTCCCGCTTGCTATATTGTCGCGGTTTAGCGGAAGATTGCAGGTGCGCGGGTGGTAGAGTTTGCGTATAAGGTCGAGGATGGTGTACATGGAGGCGAGGTGAGAATATGGGCCGTAATAGGAGCCGGTGACCTTATTTATTCGCCTTGTCTGGAATATTCTGGGGAATAGCTCGTTTGTTATTACGATGCTTGGGTATGTCTTTCCGTCCTTTAGTAGGATGTTGTATTTTGGGTTGTATTTTTTGATGAGTGCGTTCTCCAGGAGTAGGGCGTCCTCTTCTGTATTTACTACGGTATATGTGATGTCTTGAATCTTCGAAACGAGCACTTTTGTCTTGAATCTATCCACCTCTTTGTGGAAGTAGGAAGAGACCCTTTTCTTGAGGTTTTTCGCCTTTCCTACGTATATGATTACTCCGTCCACATCGTAGTATTGGTACGATCCAGGCTTCTCTGGCATGGCGAGTACTATCTGCTTGAGTCGCTCTATGCGTGCTTTGTTATCTTCTTGCGGTCTGTTCATGTTCCACGTGAAACAATTTTATCTTTATTTATTCAAAATCAGCGAATTATGATTGGCGTTAAAGTAATGCTTTAAGTGCGAAACATTGCGATGGAATCGGGGTGAATGTAAATGAAGAATGAAGAATGAAGAATGGCTGACGCCGCCGGGATGCCTTGCTTGCGTTTCCTTGCCTGGGCCTGCTTACATCCGCCGGTAACGCGGCGGACACAGTGGCTATCCTTTTTATTGGCGGGCGGACGCGGTGGCGGCTGGATGGATGCCTTGGAATGGGCATTTTGGGGGCTGTGTGCAATAGCATAGATATTGCGAGGTAATAGCTATGCTTTTACGTTGCAATAACTATGCTTTTACATTGCAATACCTATGCTATTGGAATGGGGGCGTTTTAATACGAAGAAACGGTGCTTTCGTGGAGGAAAACACCGCTTGGCTCGATTATACTACAAGGAGGGAGGTGACCTCAGAGCCGGTCTGCTTGAGCACCTCACGACCGTTGAGACCCTCGATGGTCAGTTCGATGATGCAACTGATATAGATTTTCTTCGGATTGAACGATTTCACGAGATTGTAGGCCGCGAGCATGCTGCCACCGGTGGCAAGGAGGTCGTCGTGGATGAGCACGACATCGTCTGGGCTGATGGCATCCTTGAGCATGGCGATTTTATCGGTGCCGTATTCCTTCTTGTATTCGTATTCTATCACTTCGCCTGGCAGTTTGCCTGGCTTGCGTGCCATTACGAAACCAGTATTGAGCTCGCTGGCAATGATAGGGCCGAGCAGGAATCCGCGGCTTTCGAGGCCTACCACCTTTGTGATGCCTTTGCCTTTGTAGAGCTCCACCATCTCATCGCGCATGATGTGGAGGCACTCAGGATTGTCGAATAGGGTGGCGATGTCCTGGAATTGGATTCCTGGAATCGGGAAGTCTGGAACTACTCTCAGATGCTTCTTTAGGATTGGGTTATTCATGTTGATATGGTTTTTGTTGATATTGTTTCACGTGGAACAGACGGTTTCAATTCATAATTCATAATGCATAATTCATAATTCTTAATTATTTTCGCTGGAGATACTCTTTTGGCATTATGAATTATGCATTATGAATTATGCATTATGAATTGCCATCATCTTTTCATCAGGACGAGGAGGACGTTGATGTCGCTTGGAGATACGCCTGGGATTCGGGATGCTTGGGCGAGAGTCTCGGGATTTATGACGGTGAGTTTCTGCCTTGCTTCGGTGGAGAGACCGTTGAGTTCATCGTATTTGAAGTGACCTTGTATGCGGATGTTCTCCAGTCGGTGCATCTTTTCTGCTGCTTGCTTCTCGCGCTCGATGTATCCCTGATACTTCACCTGAATCTCCGCTGTCTCCGCGATTTCCTGATGACGGTTGGCTGGAGCGTCGAGGAGGGCGTGCAGTCCCGGCAATGCTTCCGCAATCTGATGGATTGAGACACCCGGTCGGGCGATGAGTTCGCGGAGCTTGCATCCGCATTGGAGTGGGGTAGTGCCGATGGAATCGAGCACAGCGTTCACTTCCTTCGGTTTGACGTTTGTGATGTCGCAGTAGCGTATGATGTCCTCTATGTGCTTCTTTTTCTCCATCCACCAGTTGAGACGGTCGGTGGAGGCGAGACCTACAGCGTGGGAACGCTCGGTGAGACGGGCATCGGCATCGTCCTGTCGGAGCAGGATGCGGTATTCCGCTCTGGAGGTAAACATACGATACGGTTCATCTACGCCCTTTGTGACGAGATCGTCGATGAGTACACCGATATATGCTTCGTCGCGAGAGAGTGTGAAAGGCTTGCCGATACTGGCGTCGCAATCGGCAGTGCCACGGCTTCCGGCGAAGAGAGTGGCGTTTATGCCGGCTATAATGCCCTGTCCTGCGGCTTCCTCATATCCCGTGGTGCCGTTCACCTGTCCGGCGAAGAAGAGACCGTCGCAGAGTTTGCTCATGAGAGAGTGGGTGAGTTGGGTAGGGTCGAAGTAGTCATACTCTATGGCGTAGCCCGGTCTATATACTTTGACATCGCGCAGGGCAGGAATCTTTCGCAGCGCTTCCAACTGAATCTCGATAGGCATACTGCTGGAGAATCCGTTGAGATACATCTCGTTTGTCTCCGTGCCTTCCGGTTCGAGGAAGAGCGGATGGTGGTCGCGATCGGGGAATGTGACGAGCTTAGTCTCTACTGAAGGACAGTAGCGTGGTCCGGTAGATTTTATCTGACCATTGAAGAGCGGTGAGTCAGGAAGTCCTTTGAGGAGAGTCTCGTGTGCTTCTTTGTTGGTGTCGAAAGTCCAGCAAGGCAACTGCTCCAGGTGTCGGTGTTCTCCGATGAATGAAAACTGATGGTAGTCATTCTCGCCCGGCTGTATGGTGGTGTCTTCGAAGTGCACGCTTCTCTTGTCGATGCGCACAGGCGTTCCGGTCTTCATCCTTGCCGACTTGATGCCGATGGCATTGATGGACTCCGTCAGATGAGGTACGGCAGGCTCGGCGCATCGTCCTCCTGCCACCATCTTGCGTCCCACGTGCATGAGTCCGTTGAGGAAGGTGCCGGCAGTTATTACGACGGCAGGCGCCATAATCTCCACTCCCCAGATGGTGCGCACGCCTTTGATGCTTGTGGTGGAGGAAGAGGTGGAGTCGTATATGAGTTCATCGACCTGGTCTTGCCAGATGTCGAGCCGGTCGGTATGGTCGAGGACGTGTCGCCATTGCCAGATGAATTTCTCTCTGTCGCATTGCGCTCGTGGCGACCACATGGCAGGTCCCTTACTTCTGTTGAGCATACGAAACTGTATGGCAGTGGCATCGGTGACGATACCCATGCCTCCTCCGAGTGCATCGACTTCGCGTACTATCTGTCCTTTGGCGATACCACCTACGGCTGGGTTACAGGACATCTGGGCTATTTTGTTCATGTCCATCGTAATGAGGCAAGTCTTAGCGCCCATTTTAGCGGCTGCGTGTGCGGCTTCACATCCGGCGTGACCACCGCCTACAACAATAACATCGTAATACAGAGTTGTCATTTTCTTGAAATTTTCGGCAAAATTAACAAGAAATTTTGAATTTTCAAGAGGAAAAGTTTGTCTTTTAATTAAAAATTACTAATTTTGTAGTCGTTTATATAATATTATGTGTCCTTATTGGTCGATGATGCGTTGTCGGCAGTAAAAATGAGGATTGCCCCTTTGTTGCAGAAAAATATCAAAAAACATCAATTTAATAACTTTTTTTTAATCAAAACAACTATCATTTATGTGGTTATTTAATTCATCAATCGGAAGGAAGGTTGTAATGTCATTGACAGGTATGGCCCTCATCCTGTTCTTAACATTCCACATGTCAATGAACGTGGTGGCGCTTTTCTCAGAAGAAGGCTACAACATGATCTGTGAGATGCTCGGTGCCAACTGGTATGCCGTAGCAGCTACATTGGGTCTTGCAGCATTGGCAGTGCTTCACATCCTGTATGCTTTCATCCTTACCGCACAGAACCGCAAGGCTCGTGGTACCGATGGTTATGAAGTCGTTGACAAGCCTTCCAAGGTGGAGTGGGCATCTCAGAACATGCTCGTTCTCGGTATCATCGTGCTGGTAGGTCTTCTGCTCCACCTCTACAATTTCTGGTGGAACATGATGGCTCAGGAGCTTCTCCCTGGCGGCAACACTATTTTTGCTGCTGACGGTGTTCACTGGATTCGCGAGACATTCAGCCAGCCTATCTATGTTATCCTGTATCTCATCTGGCTCGGTGCACTCTGGTTCCACCTGACCCACGGTTTCTGGAGCGCTATCCAGACAATGGGTTGGAACGGCAAGACATGGTTCTGCCGCTGGAAGGTAATCAGCATCGCTTATGCTACCCTGCTCTTTGCCGGCTTCGCAGTAGTAGTGCTCTACTTCTTCGCTTGCAATCTCTTCGGTTGCTGCTAACGTTGAAAAAATAGTTGTTTGGTCGTAGCGCCATCCCCCACGCCCCGCGAGGCTGACGGAACGGCAACATGACGAAACTGCAAAAATCAAAGACAAAAATGACTAAAGTTTTAAATTCAAGAATACCAGAAGGACCAGTAGCACAGAAGTGGACCGAATTCAAGGCACACCAGCGTCTGGTAAACCCTAAGAACAAACTGAAGCTCGACATTATCGTAGTAGGAACCGGTCTGGCAGGTGCCAGCGCTGCAAGTTCACTCGGCGAGATGGGCTTCAATGTATTGAACTTCTGCATCCAGGACTCTCCACGTCGTGCTCACTCTATCGCAGCACAGGGTGGTATCAATGCAGCCAAGTGCTATCAGAATGACGGTGACTCAGTATATCGCCTCTTCTATGATACAGTAAAGGGCGGTGACTACCGTGCACGTGAGGCTAACGTATATCGTCTTGCAGAGGTATCAAATAATATCATCGACCAGTGCGTGGCACAGGGTGTACCATTCGCACGTGAGTACGGCGGCATGCTCGCCAACCGTTCATTCGGCGGTGCACAGGTATCACGTACATTCTATGCAAAGGGACAGACCGGTCAGCAGTTGCTTCTCGGTGCTTACTCTTCACTCATGTGCCAGGTTCACGCTGGCAAGGTAAAGCTCTTTACCCGCTATGAGATGGAAGACGTAGTAATTATCGACGGCCGTGCTCGCGGTATCATCGCCAAGAACCTCATTACCGGCAAGCTTGAGCGCTTCTCTGCAAACGCTGTAGTAATCGCTACCGGTGGCTACGGAAACGCTTACTTCCTCTCTACAAACGCTATGGGATGTAACTGTACAGCAGCTGTTCAGTGCTACCGTAAGGGCGCTATGTTCGCTAACCCTTCTTACGTGCAGATCCACCCTACATGTATTCCAGTGCATGGTGACAACCAGTCCAAGCTTACCCTTATGTCTGAGTCACTCCGTAACGACGGACGTATCTGGGTACCAAAGAAGCTTGAGGACGCAAAGGCTCTCCAGGCAGGCACCAAGCAGGGCTGGGATATCCCAGAGCAGGATCGTGACTACTATCTCGAGCGTCGCTATCCAGCATTCGGTAACCTCGTGCCACGTGACGTTGCATCACGTGCCGCTAAGGAGCGTTGCGACAAGGGCTTCGGCGTAAACAACACCGGTCTCGCTGTATTCCTCGACTTCTCTGAGTCAATCCAGCGTCTCGGTCTCGACGAAATCCGCCAGCGTTATGGTAACCTCTTTGATATGTATGAGGAAATCACTGACGTAAACCCAGGCGAGTTCGTACGCTCAGAGGGTGGTTTCGACTACTACAAGCCAATGATGATCTTCCCAGCTATCCACTATACCATGGGCGGTATCTGGGTGGACTACGAGCTTATGACCACAATCCCTGGCCTCTTCGCTATCGGTGAGTGTAACTTCTCTGACCACGGTGCAAACCGTCTCGGTGCTTCCGCTCTCATGCAGGGTCTTGCTGATGGTTACTTCGTACTCCCTTACACTATCCAGAACTACCTCGCTGACCAGTCTATCTGGCCACGTCTCTCTACTGATATGCCAGAGTTTGCAGAGGCAGAGAAGGCAGTTGACGCAGAGCTCACACGTCTGCTCAACATCCAGGGCAAGCGTTCCGTTGACTCTATCCACAAGGAGCTCGGTCACATCCTCTGGGAGCATGTAGGTATGGGTCGTACCAAGGAAGGACTTGAGGAAGGCTTGAAGCTCATGAAGGAGCTCCGCAAGGAATTCAACACCAACCTCTTCGTGCCAGGCACCAAGGAAGGTCTCAACGTAGAGCTTGACAAGGCTATCCACCTCCGCGACTTCATCATCATGGGTGAGCTCATCGCTTACGACGCCCTCCACCGTGAGGAGTCTTGTGGCGGTCACTTCCGTGAGGAGCACCAGACCGAGGAAGGCGAGGCAAAGCGTGACGACGAGCACTTCTTCTACGTAGGTGCCTGGGATTACCAGGGCAACGACGAGACTGCTCCTGTCCTCGTGAAGGAACCACTTGAGTATGAGATAATCAAGGTTCAGACTAGAAATTATAAGAACTAACAAATGGTTTTTGGTTGTCGGTTTTTGGTTATCGGTAGATTACGTGTCTTCTTATGTTAGGACCTTATAGAAATCTTCAAGTTTGGCAAAAGGCAATGCTGTTTGCTACTGAACTATATCAGATCACAAGAGGTTTTCCCCGTGATGAATTATATGGATTAGTAAGCCAGATGCGTCGTGCCGCAGTATCCATTACCTCTAATATAGCAGAGGGATATGGACGCTCCAGCAATACTGAACTTATACATTTTCTATATATATCCCTCGGTTCTTCCAATGAACTGGAGACTCAGATTATCCTGGCATATAATCTTCAATTCATCAGCAAGGCGCAATATGAGTTGCTTGAAGCGATGAACAATGAGGTAAATGCGAAATTAAGGATGCTGATAAGCGCAAGAAGCAAATATTGATCTACTCCAAAATATGTATTTCTCTTGGAATGAAGCTGTAACCAGAAATCCCTAAGAAGTAAATACTAATATACCAACAACCCACAACCAACAACCCACAACCATATAACAAACAATGGCAAACATTTCATTCACAATAAAATATTGGAAGCAGAATGGCCCAAAGGAAAAGGGTCATTTCGAAGAGCGTGAGATGAAGAATATCCCTGACGATACTTCATTCCTTGAAATGCTCGATATGCTCAACGAGCAGTTGATCAGCGAAGGCAAGGAGCCATTCGTGTTCGATCACGACTGCCGCGAGGGCATCTGCGGTATGTGCTCACTCTATATCAACGGTACACCACACGGAAAGACCGAGCAGGGAGCTACTACATGTCAGCTCTATATGCGTCGTTTCCACGACGGAGAGACCATCACCGTAGAGCCTTGGCGCTCTGCTGGCTTCCCAGTCATCAAGGACTGCATGGTTGACCGCTCTGCATTCGACAAGATCATCGCTGCCGGTGGCTACAACACTATCCGCACAGGTCAGGCTCAGGACGCTAACGCTATCCTCATCCCTAAGCAGAATGCTGACGAGGCTATGGACTGCGCTACATGTATCGGCTGCGGTGCTTGCGTGGCTGCTTGTAAGAACGGTTCCGCTATGCTCTTCCTTTCATCTAAGGTAAGCCAGCTCGCTCTCCTCCCACAGGGTCGCCCTGAGGCTGCTAAGCGTGCTAAGGCTATGATCGCCAAGATGGATGAGCTCGGCTTCGGTAACTGTACCAACACCCGTGCCTGCGAGGCTGTATGCCCTAAGAACGAGTCTATCGCCAACATCGCTCGCCTCAACCGTGAGTACATCTGCGCTAAGCTCGCTGACTGATATGTGGTTTAGTGGTTTTGTGGTTTAGTTGTCTGGTTGTTTGGTGGCTTGCCTCAGTTGGCCGCCACTGTGCCAACGGCTTTTACCGTTGGTTACCAACATACCAACAAAACAACAAAACCACAAGACCACAAGACAACAAAACACCCCCATCCCGTTATCCCAACCCCCTCAAGGGCAGAAAATAATGGAATGGGGGATTAAAATATCCAAGGAAAAGTTTGGAAAAAAGGAAAACTTTGATTACTTTTGCAATGAATTAAATGTAAATCTGACAACATAAAGCGGTCCACAAGGCCTGAAGGGCAGGCTAATGACTTGATATTTACACCGCTAAAGATATACTGACCTTGCTAAGAATGGACGAAACAGTGCTCCGTGGTGAGCCTTAATTACTAAAGACCAGAATACAGAAACAGTATCAGAACATCGTCGCGACGGGGTGGCAGATACCCTGTTAGCGACAAAAAACAGGATTATGTCAACGTAGAAATACAGTAAAGGCATACTAATATTTAAAAAAAATACATCATGCTGAATATCGCAAGGCTAATAATACTCATCTTCATGCTTGTCTTTGCCCCCGTTGGAGCAGAAGCAGGAGGAACAGATGTGCGGTATTCAGAAGGCAGACCACTCGTATATGAGGACTCATGGAACCTCCGACCTTTCGCCTTCATCAACAAGGACGGACAGCCAGACGGACTGCATGTCGAACTGATAAAGACCATCCTCGAACGTCTCCAGATACCTTACAAGATAAATCTCCGCCCTTCAACCGACGTGAGGCGTGACATGACGGGCGGAAAAGCCGACGTGACTATCGGCATGAGGAAGGATTACAACGCGCAATACGGGCAGTTCGGCAAAGTCCCGATCATCACTTTCCGTGGCGGCATACTCGCTCCGACAAGGGATTCCCTGACAAGGGTGACGCAGGAGCAACTCTACAACCTCCGCTTCAGCGTGCATAAGGGCAGCGCTTCCCAGCGTTTCCTCTCGCGCCGTGGCTATGATTACGCCATGACCCAGGCGGAAGACATGGAACAGGTCGCTATGGATCTCGCCATGGCAGACAGTGGCATAGTGGTCTGGAACGCAGTATCGCTCAATTATTACAAGAGAAAATACAATCTCCATGACTTCTCCGTCGGCACAGTGGATATCCCTATTGGTGAAACAAGCTTTGTTACCAGTGACGAAAAGCTCCTCGCACGCCTCGACAGTGCCCTCGAAGCGATGCGCCGGAACCATGAACTTGACGCAATCTTCGACAAGTGGCTCTACCCGGAAAAGGTGGAGAGGACCGTCCCTCTCGTGTGGATGATAGCGCGGTATGTCATCGTCTGCTTCGTTATCGTCATCGTGGCGGCAGTCGTCATAGTGCATTTCAAGCGCAGGAAGATGCGTCTGAGGCTCCGTGACGCCATTCTGCAGCTGGCCCTGGTCAATCATGCCAACAAGATAAAAGTGTGGATCTACAACCCCGTTACGGGCAAATACTCATGGATGGACAAGCATGGCGACACCGGACAGCAGTATTCCACCTTCGAGTTCTCGCTCTTCTATCCGAAGGATGAGTTTGAGAAAATCAACCAGAAAGTCGCAGCCATGCTCAGAGGAGACGCTTCCTCCATCATGATGCAGGTGAAAGGATATTGCCTTTCCGACATCAACAAGCAGCTCGACATAGAGCTAAGCATGAGAACCATGCTCGACGGATACAAGCATATCAAGTGCATCGTCGGCATTCAGCGTGACATCACGGAGGGAAAAGCCAAGCTCAGGAGCAAGAGGGAGAAGGCATTCCTCGGCAACACCCTGTTTGATGCGGGAGTGACATGCCTCTACAGATTCGATGCCGACGGCAATCTCACGTCCATCAACCCGGCTGCATGCACTCTGATGGGAGTGGAAAGTCAGGAGAAAGCGCTGCAGAAGGGCATAAACATCCATCATCTCACGCTCTTCTCCGAGGCGCAGCTCGCCTCCACAGAGAAGGTGACGCTGACCGGTAGCATCGCTCTCAGCGACCGTCCTGACGGCTTTGTCCTCGTGGACGAAGGCAGAAGGCAGACCGAAGCCGTGTTCCATTACAAGGCATCGATGGAGCGCATCATCGACAAGGCGGGCAATACGCTGGGCTTCATCGTCAGCCTTTCCGACAAAAGCGACCTGATGGGCAAGAGGGAACTGGCGCAGAAGCTGGCTGATGACAGCGAGAAACTGCTCAAGGAGATAAACGTGCAGTCAGCTTACCTCGACTATACCCTTGACATCGGCGGCACCAGAATGGGGAAATATGACCCCAAGACCAAGATTGTCAGCACGACGAGAATGGACAAGAAAGCGCCTCTTGCGCTGCCGCAGCTGCAGATGCTCGCCGAATGTTCCAGCGATACGCTGCCCGAACTCTTCCGGATATTCACCTTCATGGACAGCTATACCGACGGAAACGTCTCTGCAAACTACCGCACCACCACGCATTACAGCAACGGCTGTTACCGTAACATACACATGGAGATGCAGCCTGTCCACGACAAGGACGGCAAGGTGTGCCTCTATGTCGGCATACACACCGACATTACAGACCTTGTGGAGTCGCAGCAGAAGCTCTCGGAGGAGACTTCCCTCGCCAAGGAGACCGACAATCTCAAGCAGAGTTTCATAAACAACATATCATACCGTGTCCGCAATCCGCTCGTGGGAATGGCAAAGAGCATAGAACTCATGGCGCAGACGGACGACAGGAGCGTAGAGCAAGGCCAGCTCTCCAAGGTCAGCGACAACGTCTCACGCCTGCTTTACCTCATGGACGACACGCTTTTCCTCTCCCGCATCGATGCCGGAATGATGAAGGAATACCCCGTGGACGTGGATTTCTGCCAGCTCCTCTCCGACGTTTTCCATGAGACGGTGGACAAATACCGCAGCGAAAAGGTGGAGTACGGCGTGGAAACGAGTGAAAAGAGCCTCATGCTCCATATCGATGCCGTGCTCATCCGCCGCGTGATAGCCGAGACGGTAGCGCTCTTCGCCCGCTTCGTATCCTCGGGATATCTCCGCATGAGGTATATGTATCGCCGTGATACCATCTCCATTATAGTGGAGACCGGTGAATACATCATCCCCCAGACATCGCTCAAGCAGGTGTTCCAGCCTCGCCTCGTCGATAATCTGATGTCCTCTTCCGACAATACCTCGGGGCTGGAGATGGCTATAGTGAAGTCCATCCTCACCCTTCTCCACGGCACCATCGACCTCGACTCCAAGCCTGGACACGGCACTTCCGCCCTTATCATCTTCCCGGTGAAGGCGGTATAAAGAAATGAAAGACCCCCTCTTGTCCCCCTGTGAGGGGGAAGAAGGTTACGTTCTTCGTCTTGAGGAATAGACGCAAGGGAGGTCTCTGTATCCACCCTCCCCCTCACAGGGGGACAA
Organism: uncultured Prevotella sp.; assembly: GCA_934256705.1. Classification (GTDB taxonomy): domain Bacteria; phylum Bacteroidota; class Bacteroidia; order Bacteroidales; family Bacteroidaceae; genus Prevotella. The sequence goes on along the minus strand of CAKQPF010000001.1, from coordinate 53,024 downwards.
GAGGGGGTCTAATAAAAAAGCAAAGCAAATGAAGCACCTCCTGACATACACCGCAATAGCCCTGCTCATCCTCCTGATGGGCAGCAGGAAGGCGTGTGCCCAGGAGAGCCTCGCAGAGCTTTTCACCCTCAATGCCGAGCAGGAAGCAGTCACATCGGCCTCCTCTTCCACCCAGCCGCTCGGCATACGATACACCAGGAAGCATCCCCTCATCATCGTCACGGACTGGGCTTTCCCCCCTTACTCATCCACAGACGAGGACGGCACGCCCTCAGGCTTTGAGATAGACATCATGCATGAGATATTCGGCCGCCTCCACATACCGTATGAAATCCGCCCTATGGAGTGGAAAAAAGCCAAGGCTGAGGTCATCAACGGCAAAGCCCACCTCATGATGGAGGTGATGAAGAATGATGAAGACTTTCACCAGACTTACGGAAACCGCTCCTTCGGCGCATACACAGTAGGCATAGCATACACCTCCAACAGCCGGAGCGTGCAGAAACTCTCCGACCTTCTCCCCACCGACACGGTGGCAATGGCGAACTCCGGCTATGTGGATGAATATTTCCGGAATCAATACACCAAGCCCGCATTCCACATCATCTACCTCAGCAAGGAGAAAATGGGCGAATGGCTCATGGGCGGCAACAGCAGATACTATATCTGGGGCGACCATGCGCTGACCAATTATGTGCGCACCTACTACAACGGTGCCGACATTCACGTCAACGAACTCCTTGACTTCCCCGAAGGCTCATTCCGCTTCTTCAGCACCGACAGGCAGCTTCTCGACGAGCTTGACCGCATCTACGACCGCCTGGAGAAGAGCAATGTCATAACCAAGACGCAACAGAAATGGCTCGATGATGACCCTGAAAACGATGATGACCACGAGCGTCTCAGCATCATTGCCGCCATATCCGTCATCGTAGGCATCTTCGTCATCCTGGTTCTCTTCTTCGTCTTCGTGACAAGGCGCAACCTTCTCATCGAGGAAGCGCGGAGGGAGTATCTCTTCATCATGGATATGTCGCTCGCATTGTCCGACTGTGACGTGATAACCTTCGATTCAAAGCGCTACCGTGCCCGCAATCTCCACGGTGATATCCTCCCCGACGGCGAGATCACCATGCAGGAATTCGAGCAGAGAATACATCCTGACGACCTCCTGATAGAGAATGAAACCCGTGCCAAGGTGGATGACGGATCGCTGGATATGCCTGTCGTCACCTACCGTATGCGCCATTACGGCAAGGGAGATGAATACCGAAGCCTCGAATCACGCTCCGTCATACTGCATGACCTCCACGGTCATCCCGACACCGTCTTCGTGGCTTACAATGACGTAACCGACCATATCCGCGAGGAAGATGAACTGGAAGTCGTGGATATGGCGTTCTCAAAGGCATTCGACGAGACCGAAGCCATCATCTCATTCTATGACCTTGAAGGCACGATGAGGCTCAACAATGCCAATGCCGAGCACCTCTTCTTCCCCGGAGGAAGGGATGAAAGCGCCGGTTTCATGCAGAGCACGCGACTCTTCGACCTGCCTTTCTTCCGTGGACGCGACTTCAATCTCGTCAAGGAAGAGGAGATATATGCCTGCAACTGCGCCGACATCGCCGGCATGAAGGATGCCCATTACGTGGAATACCGTGTCCGCCATGTCCATGACAGCGGCGGCAGGCACATCGGATATGTCGTCATAGGCTTCCACAAACAGGAGGAAAGAGCCATAGACGTGGAGTGCAAGAGACTGCAGCGACTCGTAGAGCAGCGTGCTGCCGCGCTCGAAGAGGTGAAGGACTCCATGCGCTTCGTCATGGAAAAGAGCCGCATCACGCCGTTCCATTATACCCGTGAGAGCGACCTTCTGGCAGTCGCACCTGACAGGGAGCATTACGATTTCCTCATGACGGGCGAGGAATACCAGACCACTTTCATCAACGACGGCGACGAGGACGTGGATACATGGTCCGTGGATGTGATGCTGGAGAGCAAGGGAGCCTATCATGCCACGCGCAAGCTCAGCTCATTCTGCGGCGAGAAATTCGACTCCCCGCACTGGTTCTCCATCAATTCCATACCCGTATATGACGACAACGGCAACGTGACGGGAGGCTTTGGCCTTGCCAAGGACATCACGCCCTTCATCCTCATGCAGAAAGATCTCCGCAAGGAGACGGAGAAAGCACGCGACAGCGTAAGGCAGAAGTCCCTCTTCATGGCCAACATGACCCACGAACTGCGCACTCCGCTCAATGCCATCAACGGCTTTGCTGACCTTCTCAAGGTCTCCGATGACGACTCGCAGAAGGATGAATACCTGGAGATAATGCGCCAGAACTGCCATTTCCTCATCAGACTGATGGACAACATCATCCAGCTCGCGATGATGGACACCAGCGGACTGACCGTCAACCTGGAGCCCACAGAGGTCTATTCCGCCCTCCGCACCGCCTGCCGGACACTCTTCCAGGAGTATCCGCTGCAGGAAGGAGTAAGCTATCATCTCGACATCCCTGACGGCGAGCTCACTCTCGACGTGGATTTCCGCCATATCATGAGCATCGTGGAGGAACTGGTCAGCAATGCTTCCAAATACACTTCCCATGGCACCGTCACCGTATCGTGCCGCTATATCAGCGGAACATTGACCCTTTCGTGCAGCGACACCGGCTGCGGCATACCGCCGGACAAGACGGAAGCCATCTTCGAACGCTTCGTCAAGCTCGACGAGTTCATCCCGGGCACCGGTCTCGGACTCGTCGTGGCACGCCAGACAGCACGCCAGATAGGCGGATCGCTCACCGTGCAGTCAGTGGAAGGAAAGTGCAGTATCTTCACTCTCACGCTGCCTGTGGCATAAGAAAAGGAAAAACATGGAGAACGACAGCAACAGGAAAAGGACATGGTTCGGGCATTTCACCCGATGGGTCTCGCGGCAACTGCCGCGGGAGGAGGACACTATCGACAAGCGGAGGAAGTGTCTCGGGGCATGGTATGTCGCCATATTGACGCTCGGAATCATCTGCGAACTGCTGGAACTGTCAGGTGCGTTCGACATATTCTTCAAGTGCTCCAACGCCACGATGCTCGTGCTGATGTACGTATGGGTGACGCTATACTGCACCCGGCGCATCACCGTCCTCAATCTTGTCTCGCTCCTGTGCGTCACCACGCAGGTGTTCATAGCCACGGACACCATCTACAGCGTCCTCGTCCCCACGGTGCCGGATGCCGTAATGGTGACATACGTCAACCTGCTCATCCTCACGGCGAACATCATGTTCTGCCTCTCCACATACCAGTCCGTAGCCACACAGGTCAATGTAGCCATAGCATTGGGCGCCACAGTGACGTGCATGTTCATCGCCCACGACAGGATCATCTCCCAGTATATCATCATGGTGGTGCTGGTGTTCGTCTTCATCAGCCTTCTCGGGCTATACATCTCGCGCATCTCGCGCCAGCTGCGGGAGGAGAACATCGCCATAAAGCGCAGCGAAGAGGAACTGATGCACATCCTCATGCTCGACAAGGACCAGATGGAATGCATCAGCCGCCTCGCCAAGAAGGAATACACGGAGGAAGAGATGCAGACCGTATTCGAGCAGTTCAGCGAGCGGTCGCAGCACTATATCATCGACAACGTGACGAAATACATCAACGTGCAGACCCACACCAAGAAGATCATCGAGCAGGCTTTCCCCGAACTCACGCCTTCCGAGCGAGACATCGTCCAGCTCATCCTCAAGGGCTACAAGCTCAGCGGCATCTGCACCCTCCTCGAAAAGTCGGAAGCCAACGTCAACACCCAGCGCACCAACATCCGCCGAAAGCTCTCCCTCACCTCCTCCGACAATCTCCTTGCCGCTCTGCAGGAGAGGATGAAGGGGCTATAATGATAGGTTGTCGGTTGATGGTTGTTGGTTGTCGGTAGGTTAGAATAAAATATCAATAAATAATGATAGGTTGTTGGTTGTCGGTAGTCGGTAGCTTTGGCTGGAAGCCAATACCGAGCGAAGCGAGAGTAACCCGGGACAAAGTCTCGGGATATAAGAAGACATATATACAGCTGTCTGGAAGACAGTACCTTATCCACGCATATATAAGGTACTGTCTTCCAGACAGCTTTCTTTTTAGTCTATATCCCCCCGAGACTTTGTCCCGGGTTACTCTTGCTTCGCTCGGTACTGTCTTCCAGACAGAGTTTGTTGTTTTGTTGTCTTGTTGTTTAGTTGTTTGTCTTTGAGTAAAACATCAATATAGAAAAACAAAAAAAGATATATTTATTTATTTTTATTTATTGATATTTTATTCCTCAACCAAACAACAAGAAAAAAACTAATTCTCGAAGTAATAGATGAAGATGGCGATGCCCTCGATGGCCTTCTTGCCGGTCTCCTTCACGTTCATGGTAAACTTCACCTCGGTCTTCACTGCGCCGCGGAGGTTCTGGATGCTCTGCAGCTTGGTGGTGAGGCTGATGCTCTGGCCGGAGAGCACCGGCTGACCGAACTTCATCTTGTCGATGCCATAGTTGACGAGCATCTTCACGTTGCGCACGTCCACTATCTGGTTCCAGAGGTAAGGGAGCACGGAGAGGGTGAGATAGCCGTGGGCGATGGTGGTGCCGAACTGGCTTTCCTTCTTGGCGCGCTCGGTGTCCACGTGGATCCACTGGTGGTCGAGAGTAGCGTCAGCGAAGAGGTTGATGCGCTCCTGGGTCAGTTCTACAAAGTCTGATGTGCCGAGGACCTGGCCTTCGTGGCTCGCGAATTCCTCGTAGTTGTTGATAATCAATTTTTCCATTGGTTATTTATATTTAGTTTTTTGGATAATGCCGGGTAATCATTTGAACTGCAAATGTACTAATAAAAAAGCGGATAGTCAAGCCTAACACCCTTTTTTTGCACTTGTCATCATCATTTGTTGGTATTTTTCCTATCCCAAAGTGAGATTATCCCATTATTCCTACCTACAAAACGCATTTTTTTACTAACTTTGCATCGTAAGTAAAAGCCACTGTGTCCGCCGCGTTACCGGCGGATAGTAGAATAACATAACAACAGAAACCCACAACCCACAATATGACTCTAAGAGAACTGAACATATCCCAATCAGCAATAGTGACCCGAGTAGGAGGCGAAGGTTCCCTCCGTCAGCACTTCCTCGACATGGGAGTCATACCCGGATCTGTCCTCACACTCAAGAAATATGCCCCTATGGGCGACCCGATGCAGCTCCTCGTAGCCCCTTCTGCCGGCAATGACCCTGCAAAGGCCATGGAGATGGAAGGCTATGAGCTCACCCTGCGCCTCGCTGACGCTGAGAAGATAGACATACAGCCCATCGACCTCAAAGCCGGCAAAACGGCTCCTGAAGCCCCCGAAACGGCAAAACAGCAGTCGCCACGCTCCAACCACCCGGGCATAGGCGAGCCGGGAATGTACCACGATTCTACCCATGAGACACCGCTGCCGGAAGGCGAGACACTCACTTTCGCCCTTGTGGGCAACCAGAACTGTGGCAAGACAACGCTCTTCAACCAGCTTACCGGAGCCAACCAGCACGTGGGAAACTTCCCCGGAGTGACCGTGGACCGCAAGAACGGTTCCATACGTGGACACAAGGACACCGATGTCACTGACCTCCCGGGCATATACAGCCTCTCGCCTTACACCAGCGAGGAGGTGGTAAGCCGTAATTTCATACTCAATGACCGCCCGCGCTGCATCATCAATATCGTGGATGCTAATAATATCGAGCGTAATCTCTACCTCACTATGCAGCTCATGGAGCTGGATATGCCTATAGTCCTTGCCATCAATATGATGGATGAACTGGAAGGCAACGGCGGAGGTATCGATATCAATGTCATGGAGTCGATGCTCGGAATCCCTGTAGTGCCTATCTCTGCGGCCAGGAACGAGGGCATATCCGAACTGATAGACCATGCCGTACACATCGCTCGCTTTCAGGAAAGCCCTGCCATACAGGACTTCTGCTCGAAGGATGACAACGGAGGAGCGGTGCATCGCTGCCTTCACGCTATCATGCACTTTATCGAAGACCATGCTAAAGCGGCGCAGATACCTATACGCTTTGCTGCCGCAAAACTCGTGGAGGGCGACTCTCTCATCGTGGATGCGCTGAAACTGTCGCCCAACGAGCAGGAGACCATCGAGCATATCCTCCGCCAGATGGAGGAAGAGCGCGGACTCGACCGTGCCGCCGCAATGGCGGATATGCGGTTCTCGTTCATCACGCGCCTCTGCAGCCTCTCCGTAAAGCATCCGAAAGAGAGCAGGGAGCATCGACGCTCGGAGCGCATCGATGCCGTACTGACGGGAAAATACACCGCCATACCAGCCTTCCTCGGCATAATGATGATGATATTCTGGCTCACCTTCGATGTCATAGGCGGCACACTGCAGACCTTGCTTGAGGAAGGCATCGACTGGTTTACGCAGGTTTCCGATGAGGCTATGGCCGGCTGGCAGGTCAATGACGCTGTGCGCTCGCTCATCATCGACGGAGTATATGCCGGAGTAGGCACCGTGGCATCCTTCGTCCCCATCATCGTGACGCTCTTCTTCTTCCTCTCCATGCTTGAGGATTCAGGCTATATGGCGCGCATCGCCTTCGTCATGGACCGCCCGCTGCGCCGTCTCGGACTCTCAGGCAGGTCTATCGTGCCATTGCTTATCGGTTTCGGATGCTCCGTCCCAGCTGTCATGTCCAGCCGCACGCTGCCGTCAATGCGTGACAGAAGGCTGACGGTAATGCTCACGCCATTCATGTCGTGCACCGCCAAACTGCCTATCTATGCCTTCTTCTGCGCCGTATTCTTCCCCGGAAAAGCGGCTCTCGTCATGGTAGGACTATATCTCCTGGGCATAGTGAGCGGAATAATAGTGGCGCTTGCGCTCAAGCATACCGCCTTCAGAGGCGAGGCAATACCGTTCGTGATGGAACTGCCAAACTACCGTATGCCGTCCGCCCGCTCCACCATGATGCTGCTTTGGGAAAAGACGAGCGACTTCCTCCAGCGTGCTTTCACCGTCATCTTCATGGCCACCATCGTGATATGGTTCCTCCAGAGTTTCGGTTTCCATCTCCAGCTGGTGGACAATCCTGACGACAGCATACTGGGAATCATGGCCAATTTCATCTCTCCGGTCTTCTCACCGCTCGGCTTCGGCGACTGGCGCATCTGCACATCGCTCATCTCCGGCTTCCTTGCCAAGGAGAGCGTGGTGAGCACATTGAGCGTGCTCTTCGGCACAGGAGTGAGCATCAGCAGCATCCTCACCACCTCCGCTGCCGCCTCCCTCCTCGTCTTCTGCCTGCTCTACACTCCTTGCGTCGCTGCTATAGCCTCCATCCGTCGTGAGCTCGGCTCCCGCTATGCCGTCCTCATCGTCATAGGTCAGTGCCTCATCGCCTACCTCTTCGCATTCTTCGCTTATGTAATATTTTAGGAGACCCCCTCTTATCCCCCTGTAGGGGGAAGCTGGTTACGTTCTCCGCTTGCGTCTCCGCCCCTGTGTCAGCTGCGTTATCGGCTGACGTGAGGCGTATGTCGCAACGGCGTTCGTAATACGATTAAAACAAAAGAACAATGAACACAATAAGCCTCCTCCTCCTATCAATAGTAGTCGCTGCCTTCCTCATAGTGGCTTATCGCTATTTCTACCAAAAGAAAGGGCGTAAGAGCTGCTGTGACACTGGTTCAGATCATTGTTCCGACCATTGTTCCGGTTGCGCTGGTTGCGCACTCCACGATGCCTGCAAGAGGAAAGAAGGTTAGGATAAAGCGAAACCACACCGCATCAGTGCATTATAATAATTCATAATTCACAATTCATAATACCAAACAATCAAACGACAAGACAAAGCCACTGTGTTGCCCGCGTTATCGGGCAATATAAGAAAAAAGCTCGAACTGTACGGTTGAAATTACATAATACGCCCTGCAAGGGCAGAAGCTCTTAGCCCAGGGCATCGCCCTGGGTATTACGATGAATGATATCAACGCCCTGCAAGGGCAAAAGCATTACAACAACAATGAGTCTGTTACGCTTTTGCCCTTGCAGGGCGTTGGTATTCATTCCATTATAACCCAGGGTGTTGCCCTGGGCTATGAGCTTTTTGGGCCTTCAGCCCGTTTCAACCGTACAGTTCGAAAAAGCTTTGTCTGGAAGACAATACCGAGCGTAGCGAGAGTAACCCGGGACGAAGTCTCGGGATTACGACTGATGTGTAGATTGCTGTCTGGAAGACAGTACCAGACATATCATCATGTGCTCATCGCTACGCGACGACCACAAGCGTTCAAAGAGAAACACGGATAACACCGATGTAACGGATCTGTTCTTTCACGGATTAAGCCCCCTCCTGTCCCCCTTGGGGGATGAAAGGTTAGGCACTGGCTACTTGGGTCTCAAACTGACAATCTGTAACCAAAGAAAAGCCCCTCCGTAAAGGGGTCTGGGAGACCTCATAATCTGCCAAACAGTGTTAAAAAAAGTGGGCATTTGGCAGAATATAGTATATTATATTTTGCCAAACGCTGCCTTTTTTGTATCTTTGTGGCAAAATATAGCGTAATTATGAGCAAGATAATAGGTAGAAAACATGAGATTGAGGAACTGGAAAGGCTATATGACAGCGATAGACCTGAGTTCGTCGCTGTATATGGCAGAAGGCGAGTAGGCAAGACCTTCCTCATCAAGCAGGCTCTGAAAGGCAGATTCACCTTCCAGCATACCGGCGTGTCACCAGTGGACCAGAAGGATGAAAGGAACAGGATGAAGACCCAACTGGAAAGTTTCTATTTCTCTTTGCTCAACCATGGACTTGAGGGCTACCAGCAGCCTAAATCGTGGATGGAGGCATTTTTCCAGCTGATCCAGTTGCTGCAGTCGCAGGACAGGGGGCAGAGAATGGTCATATTCCTCGATGAACTGCCTTGGATGGACACTCCCCGCAGCCGTTTCCTCTCCGCTTTCGAGAGTTTCTGGAATGGATGGTGCAGCGGTCACGACAACATTATGCTGATAGTCTGTGGCAGTGCGACCTCCTGGATACTGTCCAATCTCTCACGTAACAAAGGAGGGCTGTATGGTCGTCTCACCTGTCAGATAAAGCTGTCACCATTTACTCTCAAGGAGTGTGAGGAATATTTTGACCATGAGAACATCGAGATGTCCCGATATGACATCCTGCAGACGTATATGGTATTTGGCGGACTGCCGTATTATCTCAGCTATTTCCGCAAGGGATATAGCTTTGAGAAAAATACTGACATGATACTTTTCGGGGCAAAACCGCGTCTGAACGATGAGTTCAACCGCCTCTTCAATGCCATTTTCACCAATGCGGAAGATTGCAAGAAGGTCATACGTCTGCTTGCTACGCGCAATTACGGTTTCACGCGGGACGAGATATCCCAAGCCACGGGCATACCTTTCGGCGGTGGACTGACCGCTATGCTGGCATCATTGGAGGAAAGTGACTTCCTGATGCGCTACAATCCATACGGCAAGGGAGTGACAGAACACTACAAGCTGACAGACAATTTCTGCCTTTTCTGGATCAGATATGTGGATAGATATCAGCGGGAAGCCGCTTTCATGAATGACAACTGCACGTCAGGCATCATGAAATCATGGCGTGGCGTGGCTTTCGAACTGGTATGCTGGCAGCATATCAACCAGATAAAGCGGGCTCTGGAGATTGGGGGAGTGAGGACTTCAGTCTCTGCCTGGAACCTGAAAGGCACGGAGTCAAGTCGAGGTGCGCAGGTGGATATGGTCATATTGAGGGATGACAACATAGTGAACCTCTGCGAAATGAAATTTGCCACCGCTCCTTATTCCATCGACAAGGAGGAGGAACTGAAGATGATACACCGCGTGGAGGCGCTTAGCAGCACGTTGCCTGAAAGGAAAAAGGTGCATCTTACGCTGGTCACTACCTTTGGGCTCCAGCATGGCAAGCATACTGGAAAGGTGCAGAAGATAATCCTTTCCGATGAATTGTTTTCGTGATTTCGATGTTTTTTGGGAACATTTTTCAGAAAAGAGGATAATATAAGCCCCCTCATATCCCACTGTGAGGGGGAATATGAGGGGGCTATAAGAAGGGCTCCGCCACTGCGCAAGCCATTCTTCATTTATATTATGATGCACTGCCCCTAAGTCGCCAGAGCGTATCCAGCCTCCCCCTACAGGGGGATAAGAGGGGGTCTCCTTTTACTTCACCACCACCTTATAAGTCTTGTTACCGCGACGCACAAGGTTTATGCCGCGCTGAAGCTTTGTGCCGCGCTTGCCGTTGATGTCGAAGTATTCCGCCTTGTCATTGCCGTTGATGGCATTGATGGAGGTAGGGGTCTTGAGAGAGAAGTAGCCAGTGGTGTAGTTGGCGTAGCTGCCGTTCGTCTTGTTTTCATCATATTCTATTGCGCCCTTGAGTTTTAAGCATTCAGCGAACATATTATGATCCAATTCCACATTTGTCACGACAAACTTGTCGCTGGTATAGATGGTGGCCAGGGCTTGACATCCTTTAAACATAGATATCATAACCGTCACATTCTCAGTATTGAAATTTGATAGGTCGAGCGATGCGAGGGAAGAACAATTTTGGAACATGGCACTCATATATTCCACATTCTTGGAATCGAAAGAAGATATGTCGAGCGATGCGAGTTTTTCACAACGGTCGAACATAAAACTCATATCCGTCACCTTCTCAGTATTGAAAGAAGATATGTTGAGCGATTCGAGGGAAGTGCAGTTGCTGATCATACCACTCATATCTGTCACTTCCCCAGTATTGAAAGAAGAGAGGTCGAGCGATGTGAGGGAAGAACAGCCGTAGAACATTGAACTCATATTCTTCACATTCTCAGTATTGAAAGAAGAGAGGTCGAGCGATGTGAGGGAAGAACAATTTTGGAACATGGCACTCATATATTCCACATTCTTGGTATTGAAAGAAGATATGTCGAGCGATGCGAGTTTTTCACAATTGTTGAACATAAAATTCATATCCGTCACCTTCTCAGTATTGAAAGAAGAGAGGTCGAGCGATGTGAGCTGTTTACATCCGTCGAACATAGCACTCATAATTGTCACCTCCTCTGTATTCAGATTGGAGATGCCTTCGATGTCAGTAAGATTCCTGCAATTGTAAAACCATCCATTGCAACTTGTAGGTCTTGCCCCGGCAAAGGAAGGGTCGAACACCACCTTCTTGATGTCCTCTTTATTGCCACTCCAGCCAGGAAAGTCCGTTCCGGTATTCATCAGGTAAGCGTCGTTAGGCTTGTTGCCGTCATACTTGAATGTGAGCGTGCCGTTGGAAGAATCGAACACGGCATACGCTTCGGGCTGGGCAGTCTGCGCCATCAAGGCGGTGCCCCAGAAAGGCAGGCAAATCAATGCTGCCAGTAATAGCCTTGCGGCCTTGGGGAATGATAGGAATAGATTTCTTTTCATACGTGAAATGTTTTTATGATGTTATAATAGTGCTTGTTGTCTTGAAATGTGTTTTCTCGAATTATAAGACTCCCTCTTATTCCCCTGTGAGGGGTACAAGAGGGGGTCTCCTTTTACTTCACCACCACCTTGTAAGTCTTGTTTCCGCGACGCACAAGGTTTATGCCGCGCTGAAGCTTTGTGCCGCGCTTGCCGTTGATGTCGAAGTATTCCGCCTTGTCATTGCCGCTGATGGCATTGATGGAGGTAGGGAGCTTGAGAGTGAAGTAGCCAGTGGTGTAGTTGGCATAGCTGTGGTTTGTCTTTGTCACGTCATACTCTCGTGCGCCCTTCAGCTTTTCGCAGGCATGGAACATATATCTGGAGTGTGTCACGTTAGTGGTGACAAACTTGTCGCTGACATATATGGTGGTGAGAGCAGAGCAGTTGCTGAACATCTCATACGTGTTCCACACGTTCTCCGTATCGAAATCGGAGAGGTCCAGAGTGGTGAGTCCATGACAGTAAGCGAACATTCCCTCCATATTCTTCACGTTCCTGGTGTCAAACATTGATACATCGATAGCTGTCAGGGCAGCGCATTCGCGGAACATTCCCTTCATGTCGGTCACGTTGGCGGTGTTGAATTTAGAGAGGTCTATTGCCGTCAACGCTTTGCAGTAATAGAACATTTCAATCATGTCGGTCACTTTCTCCGTGTTCACGTTGGAGAGGTCGATGGACTTGAGCCTGTAGCAGTTGGTAAACATGCGCTCCATGTCCGTCACCTCGGCAGTGCTGAGGAGTGACAGGTCGATGTCAGTGAGCTGTTCGCAACCTTCAAACATGCTTCGCATGATGGTAACGCTGTCAGTGTTCAGATGTTCGAGGCCTTCTATCTCGGTCAGTCTTATGCAATCCAGGAACCATGAAGCGCAGCTTGTAGGCCTTGCCTCAGCCACGGAAGGGTCGAACACCACCTTGCAGATGCTCTTGCTATGTGCCAGCCATGCCGGACTCTCGTAGCCTTGGTTGACAGGATAATCGCCGTCATGTATGTCGCCATTCTTGAATGTGAGGACTCCGGCAGCGGAATCAAACTCTGCATACATTCCAGTGCCTATCATTCTGTGTCTGAAGTAACCGTCGAAGTTGGCGTAGCTGTGGTCTGTCTTGCTTGCGTCATACTCGATGGCACCCTTCAGTGCGGTGCAGCCTTTGAACATATCTGCGCCGTCTGTTACGCTTGTGGTGACAAACTTGTCGCTGGCATAGATGGTGGTGAGTGCGGTACAATCCTTAAACATCTCACGCATACTCTTCACACTATCAGTATTGAAAGAAGAGAGGTCGAGCGAAGTGAGTGAAGTGCATTTGTAGAACATACCACTCATATTCGTCACATTCTCAGTATTGAAAGAGGAGAGGTCGAGCGATGTGAGGGAAGTGCAGTCGCGGAACATACCATACATATCCGTCACATTCTCAGTATTGAAGGAAGAGAGGTCGAGCGATGCGAGGGAAGTGCATTTGTAGAACATACCAATCATATACGTCACCTTCTCAGTATTGAAGGAAGAGAGGTCGAGCGATGTGAGGGAAGTGCAGTTGTAGAACATACCAATCATATTCGTCACATTCTCAGTATTGAAGGAAGAGAGGTCGAGCGATGTGAGTGAAGTGCAGTCGTCGAACATACTACGCATATTCGTCACATTCTCAGTATTGAAAGAAGAGAGGTCGAGCGATGTGAGGGAAGTGCAGCCGCAGAACATACCACTCAAATCCGTCACATTCTCAGTATTGAAAGATGAGAGGTTGAGCGAGTCGAGTGAAGTGCATAAGAGGAACATACTACTCATATCCGTCACACTCTTGGTATTGAAAGAAGAGAGGTCGAGCGATGCGAGTGAAGTGCAGTTGAAGAACAGAAAGCTCATATTCGTCACATTCTCAGTATTGAAAGATGAGAGGTCGAGCGAGTCGAGGGAAGTGCAGTTGGAGAACATATAGCTCATATCCGTCACATTCTCAGTATTCAGATTGGAGATACCTTCGATGTCAGCAAGGTTTCGGCAAGGAGCAAACCAGCCATAGCAACTTGTAGGTCTTGCCCCAGCAAAGGAAGGGTCGAACACCACCTTCTTGATGTTGTCTCTTTTTTCGTTCCATCCAGGGAAGTTCGTTCCGGTATTCATCAGGTAAGCGTCGGCAGGCTTGTTGTTGTCATACTTGAATGTGAGCGTGCCTGTGGTGGAGTCAAGGACTGCATACGCTATAATAGGCTTTGAGCTGAAATATCCATTGCTGAGATTTGCGTAGCTGTGGTCTGTCTTGCTTGCGTCATACTTGATGGCTCCCTTCAGTGCGGTGCAGTCGGTGAACATACCTGTGCCGTCTGTTACGCTTGTGGTGACAAACTTGTCGCTGGCATATATTGTGGTGAGTGCGGTACAATAGTGAAACATACCACTCATATTCGTCACCTTCTCAGTATTGAAAGAAGAGAGGTCGAGCGATGTGAGCTTTCTACAAGCATCGAACATAGATCTCATGTCCGTCACCTTCTTAGTATTGAACGATGAGAGGTCGAGCGATGTGAGAGAAGTGCATAACTTGAACATACCACCCATATCCGTCACCTTCTCAGTATTGAAAGAAGATATGTCGAGCGATGTGAGGGAAGTGCAGTAGTTGAACATGAAATACATATCCGTCACCTTCTCAGTATTGAAAGAAGATATGTCGAGCGATGTGAGTGAAGTGCATGTGTCGAACATAAAACCCATATTCGTCACATTCTCAGTATTGAAAGAAGAGAGGTTGAGCGATGTGAGGGAAGTGCATTTGTAGAACATACTACCCATATTCGTCACGATCCCAGTATTGAAGGAAGAGAGGTCGAGCGATGCGAGCTTTCTACATTTGTAGAACATATAACTCATATCCGTCACATTCTCAGTATTGAAGGAAGAGAGGTTGAGCGAGTCGAGGGAAGTGCACTCGCTGAACATATATCTCATATCCGTCACCTTCTCAGTATTCAGATTGGAGATGCCTTCGATGTCAGCAAGGTCTTGGCATCCATAAAACCAGCCACCGCAACTTGTAGGTCTTGCCCCGGCAAAGGAAGGGTCGAACACCACCTTCTTGATGTCGTATCTTTTTTCGGTCCAGCCAGGAAGGTTCGTTCCGGTATTCATCGGGTAAGCGTCGGCAGGCTTGCTGTTGTCATACTTGAATGTGAGCGTGCCGGTGGAAGAATCGAACACGGCATACGCTTCCGGCTGGGCAGTCTGCGCCATCAAGGCGGTGCCCCAGAAAGGCAGGCAAATCAATGCCGCCAGTAACAGCTTTGCGGCCTTGGGGAATGATAGGAGTAGATTTCTTTTCATGCGTGAAATGTTTTTATGATGTTATTTTATTGTTTGAATTTTTGAAATATGTTTGCTCAGGTGAAATGCCGGCTTGCCGTTTGTCATGTTGCCGTTTCCAATGGATTTCACAAGACGGTTTTTACTTTTCGCGCCTTACAAAATTACAAAAATAATTATGAACTGCCAAAATCCTCCAACCCCGTTTCCGTGCCTGTTTTCGTGTAAAAAAGCCGTGTGATGTCCTTTAAGTGGCTGATTGATAAAGGTATGTGGATTTTCGTTCCAGTATTGCCATTTGTTGTCTGTTTTTGGGAATTTCTTTGCTTTCCCTAAAAATGAACATCATTTTTTAGGAAATAGGAGCCCCCCCTCCTGTCCCCCCTGGGGGATGATAGGTTACGCTCTGTCCACTTGAGACACCGAGCTGCCAATCCCGCAATAAAATATCAATAAATAAAAATAAACAAATATATTTTTTTTCTGTTTTTTCTTTATTTTTCTATTTTTTATTTTTCTATATTGATGTTTTTCGAACTGTACGGTTGAAATTACATAATACGCCCTGCAAGGGCAGAAGCTCTTAGCCCAGGGCATCGCCCTGGGTATTACGATGAATGATATCAACGCCCTGCAAGGGCAAAAGCATTACAACAACAATGAGTCTGTTACGCTTTTGCCCTTGCAGGGCGTTGGTATTCATTCCATTATAACCCAGGGTGTTGCCCTGGGCTATGAGCTTTTTGGGCCTTCAGCCCGTTTCAACCGTACAGTTCGATGTTTTTTTGAGCAAAGGCTCATGAGCATTTGGGGGAATAAAGGAATGGGAAATCACCACCTGACGGGCTCACGAAACAGCATCAAATGCCATCACTGGAACTATCTGAAAATCAAAACCTTGCAATAGCATAGCTTTTAGCCCCTAAAAGCTATGCTATTGCAAGGTAATAACTATGCTTTTACGAGGTAATATCTATGCTATTGCAAGGTAATATCTATGCTATTGCAAGCTGGACACAAAGGTACTGTCTTCCAGACAGCTGTCAGTTGGCGGTCGTAATCCCGAGACTTCGTCCCGGGTTACTCTCGCTACGCTCGGTATTGTCTTCCAGACAAAGATTGTTTTCTTATATTGCCCGGTAACGCGGGCAACACAGTGGCTTTGTCTTGTGGTTTTGTTGTCTTGTGGTTTGGTGGTTTTGTTGTTTTGTGGTTTTGTTGGCAGTTTGTGCATTCAACCAAACCAACGACCGACAACCGATAACCGCAAACCGAAACCCAACGACCGTTTAACTAAACAACCGATAACCAACAACCCACAACCAACAACCTTCTAACTTCCCATACCATGCAGCCGCTCGCGTACCTGCTCGATGATGGCGGTGAGGTCTGCCACTGTTTCGGCACGGAGCATGGCGATGCGTGTCTGGCGGAAGTCGGGTATGCCCTTGAATATCGGTGTGGCGGCGAGGTGACGGCGGGTGTGGAGTATGCCACGGTATTCGTCGAGACGCTCCACATTGATGTGCAGCTGCTCCAGGAGCACGTCTATCTTCTGGTCGAGGGTGAGCTGTTCGCGTGAGAAGAACCAAGGACAGCCGAATGTGGCGCGCCCTACCATGACGGCATCCACGCCGTAGCGGTCGAAGGCTTCGTCGGCCTGGTCGAGCGAACAGATGTCTCCATTGCCGATGATGGGGATGTGTATGCGCGGATTGCTCTTCACTTCGCCTATCAGTGACCAGTCGGCTTCGCCAGTGTACATCTGTGAACGGGTGCGTCCGTGGATGGTCAGGGCTTGTATTCCGCAGTCCTGGAGACGCTCGGCGAGGTCGGCTATGTGGGTGGAGGCTGGGGTTCCGTCGGTGATGCTACGGACACAGTGGGGGGATTGCCCATTGTCAGCAGTGGTGGATGGGGTGAACGGGGTGTTGACGAGGTAGGGGGCGGTGGGGTTGTTGCCCATTACTATCTGCTCGTGGCTCCATCCGAGTCGTGTCTTTACGGTGACGGGAGTGCTCACTGCCTTGACCACCTTGCGGGTGATGTCGAGGAGTTTGGGGATATTCTGCAGCATACCTGCGCCTGCACCCTTGGATGCCACTTTCTTGACAGGGCATCCGAAGTTGATGTCTATCACGTCGGGATGAGCCTGATCCTCCACTATCTTTGCGGCTTCCACCATCGCTTCAGCGTCACGGCCGTAGATCTGAATGCCTACAGGTCGCTCTTCATCGCATACGGTGAGCTTGTTGACTGTGCTTTTGATGGAGCGCACGAGTGCTTCAGCGCTTACGAATTCGGTATATACCATCTGTGCTCCGAAGCGTTTGCACAGCATTCTGAAGCCGATGTCTGTCACGTCTTCCATCGGAGCGAGGAAGAGCGGACGGGGTGGGAGGGGGGTGTTGCCTATTTTCATGCTTTGGTTGTGGGATGTTATCAGCCGGTAACGCGGCTGACGCGGGGGCTTTTTCTTTAGTGAAGAGTGAAAAGTGAAGAGTGAAAAATCGCGCTGACGCAGTTGTGGTGCCTTGCTGGGGGGACTATCGCAGGAGAATGGAGGTATTCTCCTATTCCCTATCTTCTATTCCCTATTCCCTTTTATCAGCCGGTAACGCGGCTGACACAGTGGCGGAAACGTAAGTGGACAGCGTATATAGCCTCCCCCTATAGGGGGATAAGAGGGGGTCTTCCCAAGGAGGGAATGAGGGAGGGCGACTTATCTCTTTGCTTCTTTCGCCAGGAAAGTGACTACAGGCAGATGGTCGGAGTAGCCGTTGAGCCAGCGGCGGCCGGATCCTGTGGTACGATGAGGCGCTCCTTTGTAGTGACCTTTCTGCGTGATGAGGTAATCACGGTAGCCTATGCGGGCATAAGCGAGCTTGAGTGTGGAGTAATCAGTGGTGACCTTCGCCTTCTTAGTGGCCTTGTCGTAGGACAGGGACTCGGGAATCAGGTTTGGAGTGACCACTATCTGGTCGAAGAGGTTCCACTTTCCACGGTACATGAGCGTGCCGGCATTGATGCGGTCGAGGTAGTTGTAGAATGGATTGTACATCTCATTCTCAGCCACTTCCCATTTCTCGCCCTTTGCTCCCAGACCTTCCGTCATCGACTTGTCCATCGGGTCGTCGTTCATGTCGCCCATGACGAGCACCTTTATGCCAGGATATTCCTTGAGCAGGCGGTCCTTTATGGCGCGTGTCTGCCTGCCGCCGCTCTCACGGTAGAATGAATCCGCACCGCGGCTTGGCCAGTGGCACACTATGACGGCGATGCGCTCGCCGGCCAGTTGACCGGTGACGGTGAGGAAACCTCTGGTGAAGAATGCGGAATCCTTCTCCAGTTCCTGCACGTAAGGATAGAGATTTACTGTCTCCACCTTGAAGAGCGTAGGCTGATAGAGCATTGCGCAGTCGATGCCGCGCTTGTCCGGACCCTCCACATGGATGTATTTGTATCCGCGCTCAGCCAGTTCCGGTTGCGAGATGAGGTCGTTGAGCACGCGGTCGTTCTCCACTTCGGCGAGGCCGATGATGGCGCATCCGCCCGGCAGTTCGTGCATTCCGATGCGTGAAAGAGCGTAAGCCATGTTGCGTAGCTTATGTGTGTATTTCCCGGAATCCCAGTGATAGGATCCGTCGGGCAGGAAGTCGTGGTCGTTCTTTCCCTCATCATGTATGGTGTCGAAGAGGTTCTCCTGATTGTAGAATGCTATTCCATAGACATCGAAGCGCCCTGGCATGACGTTCTGCGCATAGATGAAGACGGAGGTGGGCAGTGAGAGCAGCGCTGCCATTAGGGCAAGAAACAGTTTTTTCATTACTCTGTGGTATTATGTGATTTTTATTGTGATTTTGTAAAAGTTATGGTATGAAATTGCCATAAAAAGGGGAAAAAACCCATAGTTCAGTGCAAATGTAGAAAAATTTAATGAAATTATAGCAATTTCTTAACTTTTATTTAAAATAAAATTGCTATATTTGCACCGAAATAATCAATAGACCTTAAAATCATCGTGTAGAATTCCGTAAATCCAGCGAGTGTTTCTGTATGACATCATGCAGGCTATTGCATACTAAATAGACAGACTCCAGCGGCAGACCTCAGGCCGATTGCGGGTCTTCAAGGTGGAAATAAAACAATTTTAATTTATATTCTCTCATTAATCTTAAAAAAATGAATCGTATGAAAAAGCATCTGATTCTCTCGTTGCTTACAGCGGTTATGCTTTTCGTCTCAGGTAATCTGATGGCGCAGACAGTTGTCCGTGGACAGATTATCGACGCAGAGACACAGGAGCCTCTTATCGGCGCCTCTGTGTTCGAGGAAGGCACTCAGGCTGGAACAGTAACTGACATGGACGGAAACTTCTCATTGAAGGTTTCCAAAGGTAAGGCCATCACGCTGAAGTACATCGGATATGATGACCAGTCTGTCAAGGTCAATGCCAAGAGCGGCAATGTAAACCTCGGACAGATCTCCATGAAGCCGAACAGCGTGAACCTCAAGGACGTCGTAGTGACATCCTCTATGGCCATCGCGAGAAAGACACCTGTAGCCGTATCACAGATAGGCGTGTCTGTAATCGAGGACAAACTCGGTACGCAGGAGTTCCCTGAAGTGCTGAAATCCACTCCTGGCGTGCATGCCAACAAGCAGGGCGGCGGCTACGGAGACTCTGAAATCTATATGCGTGGCTTCGACAACACCAACGTGGCTACCATGATCAATGGCGTTCCTATGAACGACATGGAGAACGGAAACCTCTACTGGAGCAACTGGGCTGGACTCTCAGACGTGACACGTATCATGCAGACACAGCGCGGACTCGGTGCTTCCAAGGTCTCTGCACCATCAGTAGGCGGTACCATCAACATCATCACCAACGGCCTTGAGGCAAAGCGTGGTGGCGCTGCAAGTTACCAGATCGGTTCCAACGGCATGAGCAAGACCCTCTTCACCGTGTCTTCCGGCATGAGCAAGAAGGGATGGGCATTCACCGTTCTCGGCGCAAGAGTGCAGGGAGACGGCAATGCACAGGGCCTGAACTATGAAGGTTACAACTACTTCGTGAACATAGCAAAGCGCATCAACGACGCCCACCAGCTCTCATTCACCGCTTTCGGTGCTCCTCAGAAGCATTTCCAGCGCTCTTCAAGCTCAGCTCTCACACTGGCAAACTGGTCACTCGTGGAGAAGAAATACGGCGTGAAGAACTATCGCTACAATGCTACCTACGGTGTGGATGCCAACGGCAAGCAGTACTCTGAGGACTATAACGTATATCACAAGCCACAGATTTCCCTCAACCACCAGTGGCTCATCAACAGCAAGTCAAACCTCTCTACCTCTGCTTACCTCTCTATCGGACGTGGTTACGGCTATGCAGGCGAGGCAAACGATGCTGACTACTCTGACGTAAGCTACAAGACACTCAGAGGTGCAAACTATGGAGCGCTCAACATGACATACCGCAACGCTGACGGTACATTCGACTATGCTGCCATCAAGGCAAACAATGCGGCAGGAGAGTACGGCTCAAAGGTTGCTATGACAAAGTCACTCAACTACCATACATGGTACGGACTCCTCTCTACCTATACCACCAAGCTCACGGACAACATCGATTTCTACGGCGGTATCGACTTCCGTGCTTACAAAGGCACCCACAAGAACGAGATCGTTGACCTCATGGGAGGCGACTATATCCTCGATCCTGACCGCCGCGACGTGCTTCCGGCAAACAATGCCAATGCAAACAACCAGGCATGGGTATATAAGAAGCTCGGAGTAGGCGACATCATGTACCGTGACTACGACTCTCACGTCATCCAGGAAGGAGCATTCTTCCAGGCAGAGTACAACAAGAACAAGCTTGCGGCATTCGTGTCAGGCTCGCTCAGCAACACCACATACTGGCGTTACGGACGCTTGTACTATGACAAGGACCACGCTCGCTCAAAGACTGTCAGCTATATGGGCTTCACAGTCAAGGGCGGTGCCAACTACAACATCAACCAGTACCACAACGTATTCGTGAATGTAGGCGTCATCAGCCGTGCTCCTAAGTTCGCTTACGGCGCATTCATGACCAGCACCACATCCAACGTGACAAACCCGGATGCCAAGAACGAGAAGATATACTCTGCAGAAGCAGGCTACGGATTCAAGAGCGCATGGCTTACAGCCAACCTCAACGTATATTACACTCTCTGGCGCGACAAGGCAATGACTAAGCCTGGAACCATCACGAACAAGGAGACCGGACTGGAAACAGACTACTATATGAACATGACAGGCGTGGGTGCACGTCACATGGGCGTGGAACTTGAACTCAAGTCAGAGCCTCTCACATGGCTTTCACTCAACGGTATGCTCTCAATAGGCAACTGGGAGTGGGACAACAACGCCACCGGTTACGCATACAATGACGCTGGCCAGCCTCTCACATTAAAGGGCGAGATCGCAAGCGGAGTGATGGCGGAAGACCATGCGTGGGCTACCATCAACCTCGACGGCATCAAGGTCGGAGGTTCTGCACAGACCACAGCCGCTCTCGGCGCACAGGTGAAGTTCTCCAAGTACCTCAAGGCCGGCATCGACTGGACCTATCTCGGACGTGCCTTCGCTTACTATTCTTTCTCAGGAAACAACCTCTCCCTCGGAAAGTCTGTCAATGTGCTCGCTCCTTGGGAAATCCCTGCCGCAAGCCACTTCGATATGAACGCGTCATACCGATTCAAGATTGGTGACCTCAACGCTACTCTCAGCGGTAATGTCAACAACCTCTTCAACTATCACTACATCGTGAAGGCATGGAACCCTAACACCCTCTCTTCTGCTTCACTTACAGAGGCTACTGCTGACAATATCTCTTGCTTCATACATACCGGCAGAACATACAGCATTCGCCTTAAGGTCAACTTCTAATTACAAGGTTACAGGTCACTGACATTCACGGCTTCAGCCCCCTGCCGCGCACCAATATGCCGGCAAAGGCAAAGCACGAAGACATTAACCCTTAACCCATAACCGAAATAATACAATGAACAAAAAGATAATTCTTTCAGCACTGGCTATCGCTTCCGTACTCACCGCCTGTGACGATGACTACATGAAGCAGTTCGAAGACCAGGACGCTAACATCACTGATGTCAAGAATCTCACCATGACTCTTGAGAACAGTGACTATAGTTCCATCGCTTCAAATGCCACAAACATTGCCAAGGCTCTCGAACTTGACCCTGAAAACCAGACTTTTGTCGAGAAGCTCAAGGCTGTAGGCAAGCAGTATTACTTCACTGATGACATCCCTGCCGAGGACTTCATCCCTGCTTACCTCATGGCAAAGTATCCTAATGCCGACCAGAAGTCAAAGTTTACTGTCACCTTCAAGAGATACAAGGAGACGGCATCTTACCTCTCTGACTTCTCCAACCTCTCTTCATACCAGCTCTCAGGCACCGACTATGAAGGCGTATGGGGCGACAAGGTGAAGGCAAGTTTCCTCTCACCGCAGACCATCACCCGCATTCCTGGCATTCTCAAGGAGAACATGAGCGGCGCTGCCAGCGGCACAATGTGCGTGGTAAACTATGCATACTCTGAACTGGAGCCATCCATCGGCGGCGGAAGCGTTGAGGAACCAAACCCTTACACCAAGATTTCAGAAGTCATCGCCAATGGCGCCGGCGTGGAATCCACCATCAAGGCTGAGGTAGTAGGCATTTATTCAAGAGGTGTCCTCGTGAGTGACGGCACCGGAAGCGTACTCGTTTATCCTGGTACTATGCCAAACTACTCTGTAGGCGATTCCGTTATCGTCACCGGCACCACATCTTCTTACGGCGGTCTGCTCCAGTATCCTAACACATCCACCATCACACGCTCAGGCAAGAGCGAGAGCTTCAAGTATCAAAAGGCTGAGGAAATGAACGCTGCAGCTCTCAACAGCTGGATGAATAGCCCTGTAGTGAAATATGCAAAGGTGTCTGGCAAGCTCAAGATTTCCGGCAACTACTACAACGTGGAGATTGAAGGTCTCAACGGTCAGGGCAGCATCACATATCCTATGACAGGCATCATTGACCCTGATCTCAACGGCAAGGACGTGGACATCACCGGTTATCTCATCGGTGTTACAGGTTCATCTACCAAATATACCAACATCATGATGACCTCAATCTGCGAGAAGGGCGGCGCAATGCCTGCTCCTGTAGGCGAGATTGCCACTGCTGCTGCCGGCGAACATAAGGCAGAAGGCATCGTGGTGGCCAAGTATGCACGCGGCTTCATCATGTCTGACGGCACAGGAAAGATGCTCGTTTACAACTTCAATGGATATGATGCAGAGGTAGGCGACGTGGTTTCCGTAGATGGAAAGACAAGTCTCTACTCCGGTCTCATACAGTTCAATTCCCCTAAGGTCACCAAGCTTGAGCGCACAGCGAATGTTTCACAGCCTGTAGCACAGGAACTCACTCCAGAGGATTTCACCTCTTACGTTACCGCTCCTTACTATGCTTACGTTACCTACACAGGCAAACTCAGCATCACCACCAACGACAAGGGTGCTACATATTATAATATAGCCATCGACGGCACATCAGCCCAGGGCAGCATTTCCTTCCCTGTTGCGGGCACTGTAAACCCTGATCTCAACGGCAAGACAGTCAAAGTGACCGGCTATGCGTTCGGTCAGAGCAGCGGCAAGTTCCTCAACACCATGATCACTTCTGTCGCTGAGGCTACTCCAGCCAAGGCTAAGATCTCCTTCCGTGCCGGTGCTGCCATCAAGCCAAACGCTACTGCGCTCTACAGATTCGACGGCACTGAGTGGAAGGCTTACACCAACGACAACGTGGAAGTGGCAGTCCTCTCTCCTAAGGACTATGAGGAGCTCGGCTCTCTCACCGTGGGCGACCCTGCAAATGCACTCCCTATCTACCTCGCCAAGAAGTTCCCTTACCTCGTGGACGAGTCAAAGGCAGTGGTGGTTTATGCCAAGTCACAGGACGCTATGGCGGCTAAGGAGTTCAGCCTGAGCAACGGCGTATGGTCTCCTGCTACAAACTTCGTCACCGAGACAGCGACATTCGTCAAGGAAGGCGACGAGATTTCCGCCAATATCAGCACTTACTTCGACAATGAACTCATCAATGACGAAGGCGGTCTCAAGGCTCAGGACACCGAGCTTACAGGCGATCTCACATACATCTGGAAGAACAACAACTATGGTTGGGTGGCTTCTGCTTACAAGAACGGTGCTACTCTCAAGTCAGAGTCATGGCTCGTGATGCCTGCATTCAACTTCAAGAAGGCGAAGAACCCTGTACTCACCTTCTATCATGCCTGCAACAAGATGGCTGGTTACTCTACCGACGAAGAGCTTCTCCAGCTCATGAAGGAGAGAATGAAGGTGATGGCTTCCATCGACTACAACGGCGACGTGAAGACAGCTACATGGACTGAGCTCGAGATCCCACAGTGGCCTACTGGTACTGACTGGAACTTCGTGGACGGCGGCACTATCTCTCTCGCTTCCCTGATCGGAAACAAGAAGGTGGTTATCGCATTCCTCTACAAGAGCACGGAAATAAGCGCACAGTCTTGGGAAATACAGAAAGTCAAGGTTTACGAACAGACTGAAGAATAAACTGAAATAATGACTGCCTGACAGCGCCCCGTTTGTCAGGCAGTCTTTTTATCTTAGTGACGGTAAAAAAATAACTTGGTACGATTTGAGTGAAAAATGTACCATAATCAATATAAGGTTTCAACCTCATCTTTTTGGCTGTTTTCATCCCTCTCATCGGTCATATAGCCCGCTATACTCCCTCTTCGAGGGAAGAAAACATCTCAAAAATCTGAGGCTCAAATCATATCAATTTATTTTTTCACCGTCACTTAACCATAAAAGACAACATGAAAAAACTATTCTTATACATCGCAATGGCGGTGACAGCATTGTCATTCACCGCATGTGACGATGACCAGAGCCAGCCAAACGGCTATATCGCCAACACCGCAGAAGGCTCGAAGACCATCGTCCTCAAAGGTTTCACAGGCTATCAGGATGGATATAACACCCTGATTCCAGACCCGTTCACACATCCTCTCTACATCAGCAAGCAGGAAGGAGCCGCACCGCAGTTTGCAGGAGCTTACTTCGATTTCAACATCACTTCCGCAGCGAGCCTCAATGACATGAAGCTTCCGGAACTGGAGTCGGCTGCCGAATGGCAGACCAATGCCGATATAATCACCGGAAAGTGCTACTGGGCAAGATATTACGACAAGGATGTGTTCCGATTCATGAAGTTCCGCGTGGCTTATATCGAGGGCAACAACGTCGGAATAGAGTATCTTGTGGTGGACGACACGCAGGAGCGTCCTAACGAAAACAAGAATGCGAACAGCGACATCGACAATCCTGCCGCCACTCTGCTTGAGATGCCTCGCGTGAACACTACCAACTTCCTCGCCGCACACTATGTGGACTACGACAACCAGCACATCATGAACCTCGCCATAGAGTGGAATGCTGCCATGAGACACTCCTCTTGGGTGGCTTTCTCATTCGATTCCACTACCTCACAGGACAACGTGAAGCGTGGCGACGCATGGGGTTGGGACCCTCTCATTCCTGTTGAACTCGGCAAGGTAATCGAGGACGACCACAAGAGTGACGGTTACGACAAGGGTCACCTCTGCGCTTCCGAGGACCGCGTATATTGCAAGGAGGCCAATGACCAGACATTCCTCTATTCCAATATCTCCCCTCAGATCGGCTC
Source organism: uncultured Prevotella sp. (assembly GCA_934256705.1). Taxonomy (GTDB): domain Bacteria; phylum Bacteroidota; class Bacteroidia; order Bacteroidales; family Bacteroidaceae; genus Prevotella. Next base: position 27,353 of record CAKQPF010000001.1, on the reverse strand, counting down.
CTTCAACCAGAAATACTGGGCAAAGCTTGAGGCTCTCATCCAGAAATGGGGCAGAAGCACTCAGAACGGCGTGTATGACAAGGTATATGTAGCCAAGGGCGGCACCATCAACAAGCTCCTGAAGGACTGGACCGGCAAGCAGAAAGCCAACGATGGACTGTATCCTACTGCCGATGCTGACGGCAAGACAAATCCTAAGTCAAAGAATGGTCTCGTGGTGCCGGCATACTATTACATGGCAATCCTTGCGGAGAAGGACGGCAAATTCAAGGCTATCGGCTTCCTCGTGCCACACTCTGAGGACCTCCCGGCAAAGCCTACGACTGCAGATCTCCAGACTTACACCTGCAGCATTGCCCACCTTGAAGAGCAGACAGGCATCGACTTCTTCTGCAATCTCAATGACAACGTCGAGAGAGAAGTGGAATCTGCCTTCCGTCTTGAGGACTGGCAGTGGTAAGCAAGCCACCAGACCACAACCGTGTCTGGAAGACAATACCAAGTAAAGCGGGCGTAACCCGGAGATGAAGTCTCGGGTTACGCCCGCTCGCTGACAGATGTCAGGAAGACAGTGCCATATATATAGCTCCATACGAGTGCTCATGAGCATACGTATGGAGCTATATATATCTTCTGTAATAATGTGCTCCTCGCTATGCGACGACCACAAGCGTTCAAAGAGAATCACGGATATCACTGATGCGACGGATCTGTTCTTTCACGGATTTTTTATTTTGTCGTTTCGGATTATGTGCGCCAAGGCGCATGGATTTTCACGGATATTCCTAAGGCACACGACCATTTACCAGACGCAGATGGAAACGGCAGACGGCATTCTCACGGATTATTCCCAAAGCACACGGCGGGCTGAAAGCCCAACAGCACATAGCCCAGGGCAACACCCTGGGTTTTTACGATGAATGATTTACTCGCCCTGAAAGGGCAAAAGCATTAAAACACAGTGGGTTAGTTGTGCTTTTGCCCTTTCAGGGCGTTGATGTTGTCCATGGTTAGACCCAGGGCGTTGCCCTGGGCTACGAGCTTTTTGGGCTTTCAGCCCGCATTATACCAGCAACCGCATCAACTATCCACACTGGGATAAAATATCGCCACTGGAACTGTCTGAAAATCAAAGTCTTGCAATAGCATAGCTTTTAGCCCCTAAAAGCTATGCTTTTACGAGGTAATAACTATGCTATTGCAAGGTAATATCTATGCTATTGCAAGCTGAACACAAAGTCACTTCATAAAGCAATGCGTACCTTTTTCATCTTGCTGTCATCCGAAGCCGTTCCGATGAGCATTAAATACTTGCCTGAGATTGGGCGCACGGTGTTGCTTTCCTTGTCCCACCACTCGAATTGCTGGCGTGAGAAAGGAATCTCCACCACGCTCTTGGCGCCAGCTTTGAGGGAAACACGCTTGAAGGCACGGAGCGTCTTGACAGGACCTTCGGCATCATCAGGACGACGGAGATATACCTGCACCACTTCATCGCCGTCCCTCTTGCCGGTGTTCTCCACCGTGACGGTCAGCAAGCCCTTCTTCTTGTCGTAGCGAGGAGAAGAAATCTCAAAGGTGGAGTAGGAGAGACCATGACCGAAAGCCCAGAGAGGCGTACCTGAGAAGTAGCGATAAGTGCGGTTCTTCATCGTGTAGTCGAGGAAATCAGGCAACTGCGAGTCGTCTTTATAGAATGTAATAGGCAGTTTACCGCTCGGATTGACGTCGCCGAAGAGTATCTCTCCCAGTGCCTGGCCGCCCTTCTCGCCCCCATACCAAGCCTGAAGCATAGCGTTGCAGCGAGCCGCTTCGGGAGTGAGAGCCACTGCCGAACCGGAGCAGTTGACGAAGATTACCTCGCGTCCTGCCTCCGCCAGAGCCTTCACCATCTCGCGCTGTGATTTAGGCAGTTCGATGCTCGTGCGGTCGCCGCCCTTGAATCCCTCTTCATTGACTTTCATCTCTTCGCCTTCGAGCTGTGGGGATATGCCGCCGCAGAATACCACATAGTCGTAGCCAGCAGTCTTTCTCACCATATCTTCAGGCGTTGTCACCACCTTTCGGGCAATGTCAAACTGCAAGGCGGCATAGTTTTCGCCCTGCATATACTCCACTATTACAGGGTATTCCTTACCCTTTTTCACCTTGATGTCACCGCTCCAGAGGTTCACTTTCTCACGAGTTTTCCACACATCACAGATGGTATCGCCCCCGATGATGACGCGCATACGGTCGTCAGCATTGCAGGTGACGGTCAGCCTCTCCGACTTCTTCGGACGGAACACGCCCTCATAGCGAGCAGAGAAATGCTCCAGTTCGACACCGGGAGCGAACACCGTCGCGCCGCCGTTGTTGAGATTGATAGGGGTGGAGTATCTCGCAGAAGTGACGCTGTCGCCCTTCATCTCAGTGTTGTTCCAGTAAGTGCCCACCATTCCCTGCTCACCGTCAGCGGAGAATATTTCAGGGAAACAGCTCTCCATCACCTCATTATGACACAGTCCAGCGCCGCTTATCAGCACGGCAGAAGGACATAGCGCCTTTATGCCTTCGTAGATGGTCGTCGTCTCGGTAGGGAAACCATTGTAGTTGCCCCACATCATCATCTCATTGTCAGCGTTAGGACCCACCACAGCCACTTTAGCATCCTTGCTGAGAGGCAGTACGCTGTTTCTGTTTTGCAAGAGAATGATGCCCTGGCGCGCCATTTCCAGTGCCTGATTCTTATGCTTTTGGCACGCTATGACAGACTCCGGAATCTTGGTCCACTCCACTAAAGAGTCGTCATCAAAGTCGCCCAACGAGAAGCGGGCGGCAAGAAGTTTCACCACGCTCTCATCTATCTGTGCCTCAGTGATAAGTCCTTCCTTTACGGCTTGTGGGAGCTTGTTGTACACCGAACCGCATTCCACGTCCGTACCAGCCAGCACAGCCTTAGCGGAAGCAGCCTGGGCATTAGGGCTTACCTCGTGTCTGCCGGGTATGTAGAAGTCGTTTATCGCGCCGCAGTCGCTTACTACGAGTCCGTCAAATTTCCATTCATCCCTCAGTATCTGCCTGAGTAGCTTGTTGCTGCCGCAGCAAGGGTCGCCGTCCCATCGCTGGTAGGCGCACATCACCTCTCTCACGTTGCCCTCTTCCACAAGCGCTTTGAATGCAGGAAGATACGTCTCCCAAAGGTCGCGCGCCGGGATGTTCTCCACATTGAAAGAATGGCGGTTCCATTCCGGTCCGCTATGTATGGCGAAATGCTTTGCGCAAGCGAGGTTCTTATAGTATTTCGACCCCTCCGGACCTTGCAGTCCGCGCACCACGGCGAGTCCCATCTTCGTGGTGAGATACGGGTCTTCGCCGTATGTCTCCTGTCCTCGTCCCCATCTCGGGTCACGGAAGATGTTGATGTTTGGAGTCCATACCGAGTTGCCGCGATAGCGTGCAAGCGTGTTGCTCTTCCTTGCAGCGGTGTTCTTGGCACGCAGTTCGTCGCTTATGCTGGTGAATACGTCGAGCAGCAGGGCGTCGTTCCATGAGCTTGCCATGCACATGGTGATGGGGAAAACGGTCGCGGTGCCGTTGCGTCCCACTCCGTGCAGCGCTTCGTTCCACCATTCGAACCTGTTGATGCCGAGTCGCTTTATCTCCTGCGAGCGGTCCATCATCAGTTTGGCTTTCTCTTCCAGTGTGAGTCTTGAGCACAGGTCTTTCGCCCTTTCTTCGGCGGAAAGCTGCGGATTGTTGTACGGCAGCATGGTCTGCGCCTTCACTCCGCATGAGAGTGACAGCGCCGCTGCGATAAGGATGGTTTGTAGTTTCATTGCTTTGTTGGTTGGTTAGTTTGTGGTCTGCAGTGTAGTCAGCAGGTAGTTTCCACCTCATAAAATGAGGGAATACAGGTGCAAAGGTAACTTTTTTTTCCCGAATACCCCGAATAATCGTGATTTTTTTGCTCAGCAAGAGGATTTTTAGTAACTTTGCACGATGGATGCAGAATGAAAACACATGACGATGACAATGGGATTTATATCTGAAAATCAATGGATAATTGTTTTCCGACATATATTTCCGACGGTTTTCCAGATGCAATTCCGCTGCTCCGATAATCATTTTAACTGAGAATAAAACGCTAATGTCAAAGATAGAAATCCGAAAGATCTCCGACAAGAAAGGACTGAAACAGTTCATTGACTTCCGTACCGACCTCTACAAGGGTGACCCTTATGCAGTCCCTTACATCTTCATGGGCGAGATGGGTACGCTCGAAGCCAGGCAGAATCCGGCACTCGCCTTCTGTGATGCTGAGTATTACATGGCTTTCCGTGATGGAAAACCCGTGGGAAGAGTGGCAGCCATCATCAACAAGCGCGCCAACGAGCAATGGAACACCAAGGCGGTGCGCTTCGGTTTCTTCGATTTCATAGATGACATCGAGGTGTCAAAGGCGCTCATCGACACCGTGAAGGACTACGGACGCAAGCATGGTATGGACAATATCATCGGTCCGATGGGCTTTACCGACATGGACAGGGAGGGAATGCTCGTCAAGGGATTCGACTCTCTCGCCTCCATGCACGCCAACCATAACTACGCCTATTACCCGAAGCACATGGAGCAGATGGGCGAGTTTGCCAAGGACAACGACTGGGTAATGCTCTCCATCACCGTGCCGGATGCCATTCCGGAGAAGATGCTCAAGGTGGCTGGCATGATAGAGAAACGCTATAACCTCCATGCCCGCAAGATGACACGCCACCAGTTGCTCAAGGAAGGCTACGGAAGGCGATTCTTCGAGATACTCAATGAATGCTACGGACACCTCTACGGATTCTCACGTCTCGACGACAATCAGGTGGATGACCTCGTCAAGAACTATGTCGCCCTCGCAGACCTCAACCTTATCACCATCGTGACTGACGACAACAAAGGCGGTGAAATGGTAGGTTTCGGTGTCAGTTTCCCGAGTTTCTCGGAGGCTCTCCAGAAGACGAAGGACGGCAAGCTCCTGCCGTTCGGATGGTATCACCTGCTACGCGCACTCAAGTTCCACAAGACAAAGACGGTCGATCTCCTCCTGGTAGGCATCCTTCCGGAATACCGCACCAAGGGTGCCAACTCGCTCGTGTTCTGCGACCTCATCAGATGGTATCAGAAATATGGCTTCGAGAAGGCGCTCGCCCTCCCTATGATGGAGACCAACAGCGGTGTGCTCGACCAGTGGTCATACTTTGATGCTGAGGAAACAAAGCGCCTCCGCAGCTATAAAGCAATCCTTTAATCATTGGTTTTGGGTTGTAGGTTGTAGGTTTTCGGTAGCAAAGCAGCCCCGAATACCGACAGTCCGCCACTGTGCCAGCCGCGTTACCGGCAGGTTCCCGCCCCCGAAGACCGACAGTCCGCCACTGTGCCAGCCGCGTTACCGGCTGGTTTCCCCCTCCCCAAATCCCAACAACCATCCCCGATATGTCAGAAGAAAAAATAGAAACCCCACAAGTAGAATATAACGACGACAACATCACCCACCTCAGTGACGTGGACCATATCCGCACAAGGCCGGGAATGTATATCGGTCGCCTCGGAGACGGAACAAACTCCGAGGACGGTATCTATGTGCTCCTGAAGGAGGCTATCGACAATTCCATCGACGAATTCCGAATGAATGCAGGAAAGCGCATTGAGGTGGATATCATCGACAACAAGGCTGTCAGCCTGCGAGACTACGGCAGAGGAATACCGCAGGGAAAGATGATAGAAGCCGTAAGCCAGCTCAACACCGGAGGTAAATATGACTCAAAGGCCTTCAAGAAGTCCGTGGGAATGAACGGCGTGGGCATCAAGGCTGTCAACTTCCTCAGCACTCACTTCGAGGTGCGTTCCTATCGTGACGGACAGGTGCGCACGGCAAAGTTTGAGAAAGGCATCATCATCAGCGACACCACTGAGCCTACGGAGGATGAAACCGGCACATACATCTACTTTGAGCCGGATGCTACGCTCTTCAAGAACTACTCATTCCACAATGACATCGTGGAGACAATGCTCCGCAACTATACCTATCTCAACACCGGACTCGCCATCATGTATAACGGAAGGCGCATCCTCTCACGCAACGGTCTGGAGGATCTGCTGAAGGATACCATGACGACGGATGCCCTTTACCCGATAATACACGTCAAAGGCGAAGACATCGAGATAGCTTTCACGCATACTAACCAGTATGGAGAGGAATATCATTCCTTCGTCAACGGCCAGCACACCACGCAGGGCGGTACGCATCAGTCCGCATTCAAGGAGCATATTGCCAAGACAATAAAGGAATTTTCGGGCAAGAACTTCGAATATACCGACATCAGAAGCGGTCTCGTGGCTGCAATAGCCGTCAATGTGGAGGAACCTATGTTCGAATCACAGACCAAGATCAAGCTCGGCTCGCTCAATATGTCGCCCAACGGCATCAGCGTCAACAAGTATGTAGGCGACTTCGTCAAGCTCGAAGTGGACAATTACCTCCACCGGCATCCGGACATCGCTGAGATAATAATACAGAAAATCACCGAGAGCGAGAAGGAAAGAAAGGCAATGGCTGGCGTGACAAAGCTGGCAAGGGAGCGTGCCAAGAAGGCTAACCTCCACAACCGTAAGCTGCGCGACTGCCGCATTCACTACTCCGACGTCAAGAATGACCGCAAGGAAGAGTCGTGCATATTCATCACCGAGGGCGACTCGGCGAGCGGAAGTATCACAAAGAGCCGCGATGTAAACACGCAGGCCGTGTTCTCTCTCCGTGGCAAACCGCTCAATTCCTACGGATTGACAAAGAAGGTGGTGTATGAAAACGAAGAGTTCAACCTCCTGCAGGCGGCGCTTGACATCGAGGATGGACTCGACGGACTGCGCTACAACAAGGTTATCGTGGCCACGGATGCCGATGTGGATGGCATGCACATACGTCTGCTTACCATCACTTTCTTCCTCCAGTTCTTCCCCGAACTCATCAAGAAAGGGCACGTATATGTCCTCCAGACCCCACTTTTCCGAGTAAGAAACAAGCGTACGAAGATAAAGGACAAGAAGGTGATTGTAGCCGAAGACGACAAGCTCACCGAAAGGGGAGAGAAGAAGAAGGACTATATCACCAGATATTGCTACAGCGATGAGGAACGTCTCCAGGCAATCAAGGAACTGGGTCCCGACCCTGAGATAACGCGATTCAAGGGATTGGGAGAGATTTCGCCGGATGAGTTCGCCGGATTCATAGGTCCGGACATACGCCTTGAGCAGGTGACGCTGCATAAAAGCGATGAAGTAGAGAAGCTGTTGGCATACTATATGGGCAAGAACACTATGGAGCGGCAGAACTTCATCATCGACAATCTCGTCATCGAGGAAGATATTCCCGATGAAGAGAAATACTATGATTAGTCCAGGTCAGCGCTGTGGTCAGGGAAACCGCTGCCAAGGTCGGTCCAGATAGGAAGCCACTGTGTTGCCCGCGTTACCGGGCAATAGCGCTCTCATGCCCCTATAGGCATCCCCTATGTTTCATATATGCGCCCTCCTTATTATATATAAGAGCCCTTACAGTATATACACACACCCAAATAACAAATGAAAAGAACAGCATTTCTTCTCCTTTCCGTCCTTATGGCAATGGCTGTCAATGCGCAGTTCCGCCTCAATATGGACGAAGACTCCCCGATCAGGAAGATGATGATAGCGCAGATGGCTATCGAAAACCTCTACGTTGACAGCGTTGACAGCAGGAAACTGTGCGAAGACGGCATACGTGCAATGCTCGAAAAGCTCGACCCGCACTCCACTTACGCTACGCCCAAGGAGGTGAAAGCCATGAACGAACCGCTGCAAGGCAACTTCGATGGCATCGGAGTGCAGTTCAACATGTACCACGATACCCTCGTTATCATACAGACAATCACCAACGGACCGTCAGAGAAAGTGGGCATACTCGCCGGCGACCGCATCATTACAGTCAATGATACCGCCATTGCGGGAGTCAAGATGGCAAGGGAAGACATCATGAAGCGCCTACGCGGACCGAAAGGCACCAAGGTGGTGCTCGGCATAGAGCGTGCCGGTATCAAGGACAGACTGTCGTTTACCGTCACACGCGACAAGATTCCGGTGAAGTCACTGGACGCCATTTACATGATACGTCCGAAGATAGGATATATCAGAATCAACAGTTTCGGAGCCACTACCTACGATGAATTCATGGCAGGAGTCAAGGCATTGAAGGAACAAGGCATGAAGGACCTTATCCTCGACCTTGAGGAAAACGGCGGAGGATACCTCCAGGCAGCCGTGGCTATACTCAATGAAATGCTGCAGAAGAATGACCTTATAGTATATACAGAGGGCAGGGCACAGCAGAGACAGGAGTTCAGGGCAAGAGGAAACGGCAGCCTTCTCGACGGAAGAATAGTCGTATTGGTCAATGAATTCTCCGCTTCAGCCTCTGAAATCGTCAGCGGAGCCATACAGGATCAGGACCGCGGCATAGTGGTAGGACGACGTACATACGGCAAAGGCCTCGTCCAGCGACCGATTGACCTGCCGGATGGCAGCCTTATCCGCCTTACTATAGCCCATTATTACACTCCTTCCGGACGCTGCATACAGAAGCCTTTCACCAAGGGCGATGCGCTTTCCTATGCCAAGGACCTCGACAACAGGTTCAAGCATGGCGAGTTCACCAGCGCTGACAGCATACATTTTGCCGACTCACTCAAGTATTACACGCTGAGAAAGCACCGCACCGTCTATGGCGGAGGTGGCATAATGCCGGACTTCTTCGTGCCGCTCGACACCACGGTGTACACTCCTTTCCATCGTCAGTTGTCGGCAAAGTCATTCATCATCAATGCCAACCTGAGGTTTATCGACCAGAACCGCAAGAGTCTCAAGAAGAAATATCCTGACTTCAACACCTTCCAGGCCAAGTTTGAGGTGCCTCAAAGCTACATCGACGACATCCTTTCAGAGGCCAGGAAGCAGAATGTAGTGCCAAAGGATGATGACGAACTCCAGCGCACTATTCTCCATCTGCGTCCGCAACTCAAGGCTCTCGTGGCGCGTGACCTCTGGGATATGTCGGAGTATTTCCATATATGGAATGAAGAAAGCGACGTGGTAAAGTGTGCATTGAAGCAATTGGGCGCGGAATAATCACCGGACAAGCATCGGGCAAGCACGCCTTTCAGTATGTTATAAGGCAATAAAAGCGCTGTCAGCACAATACGAAAACCAGCGTGAAACCATTGATAAACAGACTGAAAAGACCGGAAAAACGATTATTTTATGCACAGATTATATATGTTTGTGCATGAAAAAGTGCTTTTTTGGCAAAAATATTTGCTCATGTGAAGAAAAGTTTGTTACTTTGCAGTCGATTTGCAAAAATCCATCAAGTTAGAATATTAATTATTAATCATTTATTACAATTATGTCAGAAATTAAGGAAAAGGTTGTTGAGATCATCGTTGACAAGCTCGGTGTTGATGCAGCTGAAGTAAAGGATGAGGCATCTTTCACAAATGACCTCGGTGCAGATTCACTTGATACTGTTGAGCTTATCATGGAGCTTGAGAAGCAGTTCGATGTAACAATCCCAGATACAGACGCTGAAAAGATTCAGACTGTAGGCGACGCTGTCGCATACATCGAGAACGCTGGTAAGTAATCTCACGTTACATTATCTTTGTTCAAGATAGATAGATAGAACAACGGGTGATGATTGGTCGATAACTCTTTTATCGCCCAATCATCATTTTTTTTTATTATGGTGGGATTATATGGCGGTAATCATATCTATATGGATTAGGATATAGACTGTAATTGATGTGTTTCATTATTATAAAATCACAATTTGATTACCCAATTATCTGCCCAACCTTTAGAATATAAGAAAATAAAATGGAATTAAAAAGAGTTGTAGTGACAGGCCTTGGCGCTGTTACCCCACTTGGACTCTCTGCTGAAGAGACCTGGAAGAACATGATTGCTGGTGTCAGCGGCGCTGATACTATCAAGCAGTTTGACGCTTCACGCTACAAGACCACTTTCGCTTGCGAGGTAAAAGACTTCGACCCTTCAAAGTGGATCGACCGTAAGGAAGCACGTAAGATGGACAAGTTCTGCCAGTTTGCAATGGCATCTGCCGCAATGGCTATCGAGGATTCTGCTATGGACCTTGAGACTATCGACAAGAAGCGCGTCGGAGTAATCTTCGGTGTAGGCATCGGAGGACTCAAGACTATGCAGGACGAGCTGGAGTTCTACTCTGCACACAAGGACGCTCCTAAGTTTGGACCTTTCTTTATCCCTAAGATGATCGGCGACATCGCTCCTGGTCAGATTTCCATCAAGTATGGTTTCCACGGTCCTAACTACGCTACTACAAGTGCATGTGCTTCTTCTACCAATGCTCTTGCAGACGCATTCAATCTCATTCGCCTTGGTAAGGCTAACGTAATAGTAAGTGGTGGCGCTGAGGCTGTTATCACAGACCCAGGTCTCGGTGGCTTCAGTTCTATGCACGCCATCTCTACCCGCAACGACGAGCCACAGAAGGCAAGCCGTCCTTTCTCTGCTTCACGCGACGGATTCGTGATGGGCGAGGGTGCTGCATGCCTCATCCTTGAGGAACTTGAGCACGCCAAGGCACGTGGTGCGAAGATCTATTGCGAGATGGTAGGCGAGGGTATGTCTGCTGATGCTTATCACATCACTGCTTCACATCCAGAAGGTCTCGGTGCAAAGATCGTTATGTCTGAGGCTCTTTCTGATGCAGGACTCAAGCCAGAGGACATCGATTACATCAACGTACACGGCACTTCTACACCTGTAGGCGACATCTCTGAGGCCAAGGCTATCAAGGAACTCTTCGGTGAAGCGGCCTACAAGCTCAACATCTCTTCCACAAAGTCCATGACAGGACACCTCCTCGGCGCAGCTGGTGCCATCGAGGCTATGGCTTGTGTCAAGGCAGTGCAGGAAGATATCGTGCCTCCTACCATCAACCATGAGGACGGCGACGAGGATCCGGAGATAGATTATAACATGAACTTCACCTTCAACAAGGCGCAGAAGCGTGAAGTACGCGCTGCATTGAGCAATACCTTCGGCTTCGGAGGACACAACTGCTGCGTTATCTTCAAGAAGTATGCTGAATGATATCATTGATAGGATAAGGCTCCCTTTCCGCAAGGACAAGGAGCTTTATCTTGCTTTGCGTGACATCATCGGGTTTATCCCGCACGAAATATCCTACTATAAGCTTGCTCTCATGCACAAGAGCGTGGGTCATCGCGGGCCTATCGACCCGAAGGTGACGGACACAAGCCGTTACAACAAGGCTGAAGCCAAGGCTATCAAGGCAAAGATGAAGAATGCCAAGGGCAAGCAGAACACGGCAAGGAAACTCAATAACGAGCGCCTTGAGTTTCTCGGTGATGCAATTCTCGATGCCGTAGTGGGAGATATAGTGTATTGTCACTTTCAGGGAAAGCCGGAAGGATTCCTTACAAACACCCGTTCCAAGCTCGTACAGCGAGAGACTCTCGGCAAACTGGCACAGGAAATAGGACTCAACCGCTTGATTCTGTCGGCAGGACGCTCTGCCAGCCACAACAGTTTTATGGGTGGCAATGCGTTCGAAGCCCTTGTAGGAGCCATCTATCTGGACCGCGGCTACGATGCTTGCATGAAGTTTATGCAGCAGCGTATCCTCGGAAAATACATCAATATCGACAAGGTGGCATACAAGGAAGTCAACTTCAAGTCGAAACTCATAGAATGGACGCAGAAGAATCGCATCCAGCTATCGTTCCGCCTCGAAGACCAGACAAAGGACAAGAGCGGTTCCCCTGTATTCAAATACACCGTAGTGCTGGAGACTATCGACGGTTTTACCGGCACGGGATTCAGTAAGAAGGAGGCTCAGCAGCTGGCGTGCAAGGACACGCTGAAGCGTCTCCACAATGATTCCGCATTCCTTGACAGCGTGTTTGCTGCAAAGACTGAGCGTACAAAGATGGAGGAAGAGCCGGCTACGGTGGCTCCCGACCCTGAGAAGTCCGAGCCGGACTTCATCATCACCGGTGGGGAAGCGCAGACTAAGGAGGCTCAAGAGGCACCTGTCGCTGCTAAAGAGGGCAGTGATGACAATGCTGTCACAGCGCCTTCTGAGGACAACAGCCGCGTCATCGCCCTCGAAAAAGCCATCGACTCCGAGATGGACCTCTCTGATATCACTGCCGAACCTAAGCAGATGACCCGTGAGGAAATCATTGCGGCAGCCGAAGAGGAGGCGTTCTCGGCTAATTCATAATTCATAATGCATAATGCATAATTCCATTTAATTCATAATTGATAGAGTGTAAACTAATTATGAATTATGAATTATGCATTGTGAATTAAAGAAGAATTATGCATTGTGAATTAAATTAACCCCTCAAGCACAACATAAACAAATGAAAATAGCACTTATAGGATACGGCAAGATGGGCAAGATGATCGAGCAGATTGCCCTCAGCCGTGGTCATGAGATAGTATGTATCATTGATATTGACAATCAGCAGGACTTTGAAAGCCCGGCTTTCGCTTCGGCTGATGTCGCTATCGAGTTTACTAATCCGAAGGTAGCATACGGCAATTACCTCAAGGCATGGAAGGCAGGAGTGAAGGTTGTCAGCGGTACCACAGCGTGGCTGAAGGATCATGGCGACGATGTGCGCAAGGCTTGCAGCCAGGAAGGCAAGACTCTCTTCTGGGCTTCAAACTTCAGCGTCGGCGTGGCTATATTCTCTGCTGTCAACAAATACCTCGCAAAGATAATGAACCAGTTCCAGCAGTACGACGTGAATATGGTGGAAACACATCATGTCCACAAGCTCGATGCACCGAGCGGCACTGCCATCACCCTGGCTGAGCAGATTGTGGAGCGCCTTGACCGCAAGTCAAAGTGGGGACTTCACGAGACTGGAGCCGACATCCTCCGCATAGATGACGTGCGTCGTGGAGAGGTGCCGGGCATTCATACCATATCTTATGACTCACCGGAGGATATCATCACCATCACCCATGATGCACATTCACGTCAGGGATTCGCTCTCGGAGCTGTCCTTGCCGCTGAATATACCGCACAGCATCAGGGACTTCTGACCATTGATGATATGTTCAAGTTCTGATTTGATTGCGTTTGCAGCCAATCAACTAAACAACAAAAAAATCTAAAATGAAAAAGAAAACACCAAATATGAAGCTCCAATGGACGAAGTTCATCATCGTCATGGTGCTCTATTTGCTCTTCCTGTTATGGTTGAAGAGTTGGCTCGGACTCGTTGTCATCCCGTTTATCTACGACTGCTACATCTCAAAGAAGATCAACTGGCAGTGGTGGAAGGATGCTGAGTCGCCGGTAAGGTTCATCATGTCGTGGGTCGATGCCCTCGTCTTTGCCCTCGTAGCCGTATATTTCATCAACCTTTTCTTCTTCCAGAACTACGTCATACCGTCCAGTTCACTGGAGAAATCATTGCTCACGGGCGACTATCTCTTCGTCTCCAAAGTCAGCTACGGACCGAGAATTCCGCAGACACCGCTCACCATGCCGCTCACACAGCACACTATGCCTGTGCTCGGATGCAAGTCATACATCGAGTGGCCGCAGTGGGACTACCGCCGTGCGCCGGGACTTGGCAAGGTGGAGCTGAATGATATTGTGGTGTTCAACTATCCTGCAGGCGACACTTGCGTCAGCGAGCCACGATGGCAGCCGCAGGACTACTATCAGATGGTCTATGGATATGGCCAGCAGATACTACAGCAGAACGGCATACATCCACAGCTCGACTCCCTCGATGCCATGCAGCTGCGCAAGTATTACCAGCTCGCATACACCGCAGGACGCAGCTATATAGCCAACAATCCTAACGAATACGGCGAGATAATGAGCCGTCCGGCTGACAGAAGGGAGAATTACGTCAAGCGATGCGTAGGACTTCCGGGACAGACTCTCCAGATAAAGGACCGCATCATCTATCTCGACGGAAAGCCGAACAAGGAGCCGGACAACGTGCAATACACATATTACGTAAAGCCGAACACGCCAATCCTCGACTGGCCTGACGAACTTCTCAAGGAGCTCATGATATCACAGGAGGACCTCATCTCCCTCAATCAGCAAGGATATATGCCGCTCACCAGGCACGCAGTGCAGGTGCTCAAGTCACGCAAGGACCTCGTCAAGGACATAAAGCTCAACACGGAGCAGGTGGTAGGCGACCTCTATCCGCTCAATGCACGCACAGGATGGACCAGAGACAACTACGGCCCGATATGGATTCCTAAGAAGGGTGAGTCCGTCCGCCTCACTCTCAAGAACCTTCCTGTCTATGAGCGCCCTATCAGAGTGTATGAAGGTAATGACCTTACCGTCAATGACAAGGGACAGATCCTCATCAACGGCAAGGTGGCTACATCCTACACATTCAAGATGGACTACTACTGGATGCAGGGAGACAACCGTCACAACTCTGCCGACTCACGCTATTGGGGCTTCGTTCCGGAAGACCACATCGTGGGAAAGCCTATCTTCATCTGGTGGTCAAGCGACCCGGATCGCAACGGTTTCGGCGGAATACGCTGGCACAGACTGTTCAAGATGGTGGAGAACTTCAAATAAGAAGACCCCCATCGTCACGTTATACGAGACCCCCTCATGACCCCATGCAGGGGGAAGACAGATACACTCGGCACATACTTGCCTGATTACATCCACTGACCGGACAAGTATGACCATTATATTATACTATGAAGAAAAAACGCAGAATACGCATACGCAAAGGAAGGTTGGCAATATTGCTGACCTTCCTTGTTGTGATAATAATAGCCATATACTATGCCATAGCGGCTATCGTAGCACTATTCACCTACAATGCCGACAAGCAGCCAGTGCAGGTGGAGAAGAAGATGGAGCCAGAACTGACGCCGGAGATGCTCGCGTGCGACGAGCGCATGGCGCACCGACTTGACAGTCTGATGCACATACCGCAGCGATTGGACACCAATCTCATAGCCGTCTCCGTCTTTGATGCTACTACGCAGCGACACGTATATGGATTCCATGACGACCAAAGCCTCATTCCGGCTTCATGTATGAAGATTTCCACTGCCATAGCGGCTCTCAAAACCCTCGGAATGGACTACAGATACCATGAGCATATCCTCGCGATGGGAGAGATGAAGCGCGACACGCTCGTGGGAAATCTCCTCCTCCTTGCCGACGATGACCCGCTCATGGAGAGCTTCGACCCGCTCATCAAGAAGATGCGCAGCCGCGGAATACGTCATGTGCGAGGCAATGTCTATATCACTCTTGCACGAGAAGATACCCTCCGCCCACATCCTACAGCCAAAGCATGGGATATACCATATCATAAGATACCACTTCTCCTGCGTGGCAAACGCTATGTAGAGCGCACTTTCCGTGCCTCACTGCGCATGAATGGAGTGACGGTGAAGCGTGACCGCACGGTGAATGCAAAGATGTCAAAAGGCAGTTTCGGAGGAGGAAAATATCACTACGTAGCCACCACATCCCATTCTCTCCGTGATGTCATTACCCCGATGCTCATACATAGCAGCAATATCAAGGCAGACGCCGTGTTCTATCATCTCGATTGGACGCAGGGACTCATGCCACAGCGCCGCATGAACTGGAACTGCAAGCACTTCGCAGAAATCTTCTGGAGAGAGCAGACGCAGGTGCTCGACAGCGTAAAGACCAAGCTCGCATTCCATGACGGCTCCGGACTATCACCAGAAAATCGCCTGTCAGCCTCCGTACTCGTCGATATGCTGCGCTATGCTTATGATGATAAGCAACTGAAAGATTACTTCGTAGATGAGGCTTTCGCGTCAACATCAGGCGGAGAGCGCCGTGGCTCGCTGCTTACCCGTATGAGTCACCCAGAGTATAGAGGTCGCCTCTTCTGCAAGACAGGCACCATGACCACGCGCGGAGCCTCCTCCCTCTCCGGTTATCTCATCGGTTCCGATGGCCATTGGTACATCTTCTCCATCATCAATGCCGACTCACCCGTAGCCGAGTCACGCATCTTCCAGGACCGCCTCTGCAAGATGATGATGAAGTAGCGCCGTTCTCCCGGAAATAAAATATCAATAGATAAAAATAAAAGAAAAACAATAACCATACAGCTACCATACAATAAAAATACAACAACCATATTTTTCATTGTTTTTATCTATTGATATTTTCCTTTTATTTAGCCGTCCAGTAGCCCCGTAGCAAGGCGAAGCAGCCACCGTGTTGCCCGCGTTACCGGGCAATATTAACCCAATAACACCCCCAATCACCAATGGAAAAGCAATCCAGATACCAAGACCTCCTGGCGCAGATAGCAGCCTTCGCAGACGGCAGTGACCATCCCATCAGCGTGCTCTCGAACTGCGCGGCAGTAATGAAATTCCATTTCCCCGAAGAATATTTCTGGGTAGGATTCTACATCGTGCAAGGCGAAGAACTCATCCTCGGGCCATTCCAGGGCACACCAGCCTGCACCCGAATCAAGTACGGACGCGGAGTATGCGGCACAGCATGGCAGGAGTGCCGCAGCCTCGTCGTCGAGGATGTAGAAGCATTCCCCGGCCATATCGCCTGCTCATCCCTCTCAAGGTCAGAGATAGTAGTGCCGTTGCTCCACGACGGCGTAGTGGTAGGCGAGATAGACATCGACAGCACCGACCTCTCCACCTTCGACGACATCGACCGTGAATACCTCGTAAAGGCAGCCGCCCTCATCTCCCCCTTCATGGCGCAGCTCAGCAATCCCGCATAGCCCCGCCTTCCAACTGGCGGAGCCGCCACTGTGTTGCCCGCGTTACCGGGCAATGTGAGCACGTCATGATGCGCCCACCCCGTAATGCCGACAGCCATTTCCCGCCTTCAGGCACCCATGAAAAAGCACCTCTGTAACGCATTGTCATTCAGGTAATTGCAAAAGCATAGATATTGCATCCTAAAAGCATAGATATTACCTCCTAAAAGCATAGATATTAGGAGGCAATATCTATGCTTTCGCAATATGATGTCTCCGCCCTCCCAAAATGAAAGCCTTTCACAAGGCATTTTTTCTCCGATGTACCCATTGCTGACATAGGTGAAATGACGATGTGTTATTTCATGTTTATTTTTATAGTTCCGTGTCTTTTCGTCGATACAATCATCGCTTGGCAATCACCAGAATAAGGCTGTTTTCAGCGTTTTTGGCTGGACATAATGTCATAAAATTTATATTTCTATCTACAAATTTCTTGCATTTAACCTTATTTAACCTAATAAAAACATAATTTGCCACGCTTTGATATACCTTTGCACCGAAATTTAATTTTTGTAAAAGTACCATGCACGATTTTTGGAGCGTAGATATTTTATCTTGATATCACTGCTCCGATACTACATGATTTCACACTTACATGAACTTGCATTTACAGACACAGACACACGAACATTATTTTTTTAACTAAATCTTTTCTGTATGAAAAAGAAACTGACATTTCTGCTTGCGGCGTTGATTATGAGCCTGCAAGCTGCGTTGGCGCAAGACACTTGGCCAACCATCACGGGAGTTGTCGTCACGGCTGACGAGGGGGATCCGATAATGGGCGTCACCATCCAGGCTGTCGGGACAAAGGAGACTTTCATCACCGACATGGAAGGCAACTTCATCATCAAGAATCTTCCTGCTTCTGTCAAGAATCTCCGCGTCTCATGCGTGGGAATGGAGACCCAGACCATCATTCTGGCGAAACAGAAACCCGGCAAGAAGATCAAGGTAGTGCTCAAGACGGACAAGAGTGCCATCGACGAAGTGGTGGTGACCGGTCTCTATACCCGTAAGAAAGAGAGCTTTACAGGTTCTTCACAGACATATAAGGCAGAGGAACTGAAGAATGTGGGCAACCTCAATCTTATCCAAAGTCTCAAGGCTCTCGACCCTGCTTTCAATGTATTGGAGAACAATGAGTTCGGTTCCGACCCTAACAAGCTGCCTGACCTCGAGGTGCGTGGCAAGACAAGTATCGTAGGTCTGAAGGAAACATTCGGACAGGACCCTAACCAGCCTTTGTTTATTCTCGACGGTTTCGAGACCACTCTCCAGACCATCATGGACCTCAGTATGGACCGCATCGCATCTGTCACCATCCTGAAGGACGCCGCTTCCACAGCTATCTATGGTTCCAAGGCGGCCAACGGCGTTATCGTAGTAGAGACTAAGTCGCCGGAAATGGGAAAACTTAAAGTATCTTATAGCGGCAACTACAACATTTCTTTTGCCGACCTCACAGACTATAACCTGATGAACGCAGCCGAGAAACTCGAATTCGAGCGTCTCGCAGGCCATTTCACTTCAAATATTGCAGACCAGCAGGAAGCCCAGGAGAAGCGTTACAACCGTCTCTTGCAGAATGTGCTGCGCGGTGTCGATACATATTGGATGTCTGAACCTCTGCGCACTGGATTCAATCAGCGCCACTATCTCAATGCTGAAGGCGGAAATGAGCAGTTCAGATATAGTCTCGGAGTGAGCTATAACGATATCAAGGGCGTGATGAAGAAGTCAAACCGTGAAGTGATGAGCGGTAATCTCAATCTCCTTTACCGCATGGGCAAACTGACTTTCTCCAATATTCTCACTGTGGATGTCACCTCGTTCGACAATCCTGTAGTGCAATTCTATGAGTATGCCAATGCCAATCCTTACTATCCTAAGTATGGCGAGGGCGGCAAGGTGGAGAAATGGCTGGAATACAAGGCTGACACCAAGGACGTCTATGATGTCTCTGTCAATGTGGGAAACCCTATGTGGAATGACCGTCTGAACAGTTACAGTAAGGGAGAATCATTCGGTGTGCGCAATAATTTCAACCTCGAATACAGACCTTTACAGGTGTTATGGTTGCGCGGACGCTTCGGCATAAGCAAATCCACCAGTGACGGAGAGTCTTTCCGCTCACCACAGGACACACAGTTTGACCAGGTGGAGAAGCTCAAGAAGGGCTCCTACAGCGACAACCGTTCTGACAACCTCAGCTATGACGGCGACGTCACAGTCACCTATGGTCAGCTTATCAGTGATGTCCATCAGGTAAATGCCGTGATGGGAGCTACGCTTCAGGAGAGCAAGAGCATCTCAAAGTCATTTGATGCACAGGGATTCCCTGAAGGCAATTTCACCACTCCTGCCTTCTCAAATAAGTATCCAGAAGGCGGAAAACCAGGATATTATGACTCAAAGTCACGCTCTGTCAGCTTCTATTTCAATGGCGGCTACTCTTATGACAACCGTTACCTGCTCGATGCCAATATCCGTACTGACGGTTCATCAGTCTTCGGCACCAACAAGCGCTTCACCACAACGTGGGCTGTCGGACTCGGATGGAACATACACAATGAGAAATTCATCAAGGACAACATCAGCGGAATACAGATGCTCAAGCTCAGAGCGTCAATAGGTAACCCTGGTAACCAGAATTTCAGCTCTTACAATACGCTTACCACTTATGAGTTCAACAACTGGATGCAGAACTATTTCGGCACGGGTGTCCTCATCAGCGGCTTCGGCGATCCTGACCTTGCATGGCAGAAGACCATCGACTTCAACTTAGGTTTCGACCTTAGTGTGAAGAATCGCTTCCACGTCACTTTCGACTACTATCGCAAGAATACTGACCCTCTGCTCGCTTCCATCGGCATTCCGATGTCTGTGGGTACCACTTCTCGCTTGGCAAACATAGGCAAGCAGGTCAATGAGGGTATCAACGGAACAGTGAGATATGCCATCCTCTACAATCCTTCCGAGAGAATCAACTGGACCACAAGCCTCATGTTCAGATACAATACAGCATATTATGACAAGGTGGGCGACAAGCTCGACCAGTTTAATCAGAAAAACCTATCCAAGAACATGACCCGTTACTATGACGGAGGTAGTCCTACTGCCCTCTGGTCTGTACGCTCTGCCGGCATCGACCCAGCCTCAGGACGAGAGATTTTCATCACCAAGAATGGCAAATACACATTCGATTACAGTTACGATGACGAGGTAGAAGTAGGAGATACACGTCCTGACATCGAGGGAACGTGGGGAAATACATTCTATTGGAAAGGATTCTCCTGCAGCCTCTTCCTGCGCTATAGCCTCGGTGGAGACGCATTCAGCAGCACCCTTTACGACAAGGTGGAGAATATATCTTCATCCGACCTCTCACGCAATCAGGACCGCCGTGCGCTCTATGATCGCTGGCTCAAGCCTGGAGATAAGGCTCGATTCAAGGGAATATCACTGACAGAGAGCACTCCTATGTCTTCACGCTTCGTGCAGAAGAACAACTATCTCGCCATTGAGTCAGTGAGAATATCCTATGAATTGCCTTACCAGCTGATGAACAAGATCGGTATTCAGGGCGTGACCGTCAGTGCATACATGAATGATATATGCAGATGGTCCACCATTAAGGAAGAGCGCGGTACGTCATATCCGTTCGCCAGAAGCGTTTCAATGTCATTATCTGTCAACTTTTAATCAGGAATAACCATGCGTAAGAATATATATATCATCATGCTGGCGGTCATCACGGCTTTAGCATCATGCTCTGACTGGCTTGACATACAGCCAAGCGACCGCATCACGGAGGAGAACAACTACTCCAGTGTCTCTGGATTTGAGAAGGCTCTCAACGGCATTTACGTCGAACTCAATCAGTCCAGCATCTATGGAAAAGAGCTGACAAGCGGATTTATCGAAGTACTCGCACAGAGATATGCCGTCGCTGACGTCAACAAAGTGGTAAAGGAGTATATGAACTTCAAGTATGCCGGCACTGAGACCAAAGGCATCATCTCCAGCATCTGGAGCAAAGAGTATTCTCTTATTGCTAATGTCAACTGCCTTTTGCAAAACTGCGACAAGCGTCGCGACGTGCTTTCAGAGCGTGAATACAATCTCATCAAGGGCGAAGCACTTGCCCTCAGAGCATTCCTACATCTCGATTTGTTCCGCCTCTTCGGACCTGTCTATAATCCAGAGAAGCCTACTATCTCCATTCCTTATTATACAGTCTATTCACTGGAAGTGTCTCCTAAGCTCTCAAGCGTAGATTATATGAAGAAACTGGAGGAGGATTTGCTCGCTGCTGAGGCTCTCCTCGAAAAGTCAGATCCTGTCATTCAGTATGGCATCAGCGGTGACCCACAGGACGATTTCTGGCAGGCACGCAATCTGAGACTCAACTATTACGCCCTGCAGGGACTCATGGCAAGAGCATATTACTATATGCACAATGACAAAGAGGCATACAATCACGCCATGAAAGTCATCGAAGCACAGGAGAAAAACTTCCCTTGGATTACTCCGATGAAGATCAGTAACAGCAATCCTGACAGAGTATTCTCCTCTGAAATCATGTTCTCTGCACAGAATCTGGAGAGAAATTCCATCTTCTCAGCCAATTTTGACGGCAATAATCTCAAGCCCAATACGCTGCTGGCTCCACGCACTGACGTGGTCAACTATATCTTTGACAATGAGAAAGTGGATTACAGATACATAGCATGGCTCAAGAATTCCACCGAGATTTCAGGCACTACGTATTCCATTTTCAATAAGTATCAGAGCCAGTCCTCTGACTCTCTCTACAATCAGATGATACCTCTGATTAAGGTCAGCGAGGCTTATCTCATTGCTACAGAGTGCTCAGAAGACTATTATGAGAGCCTCAAAATCTACAATACCCTCCGTAATCACCGCGGTCTGCTCAGCAAGGCTACGATGTATCAGAATGACATCGACGCAGAGTGGATAAGAGAATTCTGGGGCGAGGGACAGCTGTTCTTCTATTATAAGAGAAACAACCTCCAGACTATCAAGGACGCTACGTCACAATATGGCACAAGAACTGTCACCGAAAACAATTATGTGCTGCCATTGCCTGACGGAGAGACAAAATACAATTAAGCCCTACGGCAGAATAATAACCAACAATTCAAAAGACTGAATATCTATGAAAAAGAAGATAATACCTTTCCTGCTGTTGCTGATAGTATCGGTAATGGCAAGCTGCGAGAAGGATCTGGACGTCTATGAAGGCGAATCTGGCATCTTCTTCGACACGAAAAATACCTTTGTGGACACACTCACGGTCCACTGGGGACAATTGGATTCTGACGTAAAGGAGATACAATGGTGGCTGAAAGTCAATCTTATCGGCGACACAAAGGATTATGACCGTCACTTCCAGATTGCCGTAACCACTGATGAAGGCGATGAATATGCGGCAAAAGAGGGTAGGGACTACGTGAAATTCCCTACAGATTACGTCATCAAAGCAGGCGAAAATGAGACCTATATCTATTTCACACTGCTCAGAGACGCTGACCTTGCGGAGAAGCCAAAGCGATTCAAGGTAAGCCTTATACCTAATGATGAACTCAAATTCATCTACACACGTTACGACGGACAGTACGACCTGGAGGGTAATCTCATCACACGTGAGATGGACTATCAGCGCGTCATCGTCATGGACGAGGAATTCCCTATGCCTGCATGGTGGGGTATCTATGGCGACCAGTACTTCGGAAAGTGGTCGGCTAAGAAGAGTATCCTGATATGCGACGTGATGGGAATAAGCCGAGTGGATTGGCTCAAGGACACCACGCAGGGACTATCTGCAGGATACCTCAAGTTTGCAGGCAAGTATATGCAGCAATGGCTGGACGAGCATCCTACGCTCGATGAGGACGGCGAGCCTATGACTATGGGTGAAGCATCACAAGGTTAAGAACATTCTAATATGATATAATTATGAAGATTGCACGATATCTATATACCACAGCCCTCGCATTAGTCATGGGCTTGGCTGTCACTTCATGCTGTGATGATGAGGGAAACTATGACTATCATGACATAAATGACCTCACTATCACTGGTCTGGAGGAAAATATGCGCTACAATAAGGTGGCGTTTGTAGATAGCCTTATCATCGATCCGAAGATAGAATCATCCATCGGGCAGAATGATGAGGCAGACTATGAATACGAATGGAAATTCCTTCCCTTCGGCACGGACTTCGAAAACATCCCTGACATCGACAAGACCGTCGTCTCAAAGGAAAGAAAACTCAAGATGTTCGTCACACTCGATCCTGGACTCTACTCCTGCTTCTTCAAGGTGAAGGACAAGAAAAACTCACTCACCACTATCAAGTCTTTCTCTATGCAGGTCAAGTCCATGACCAGTGAGGGATGGATGGTGCTATGCAATGAAAACGACAAGCCAAGACTCGACATCATATTCAATGTCGATAATGACAATGACCTCATTGCACACAATATCTGGCGCGACACTGAGTTCAACCCTGGAGTGCCTAAAAGACTCATCTATAGCTACAGCCTGAAGGAGACACCGAGCCTTCTCGTCACCGACAAGGGTACATATAACCTCAGTTACAAGGACCTACATGCCGGAGAGGACAACAACCTCAAATGGAGATTTGGAGTCTCTCCTGAAAAAATATTGGTGGAAAGCTCCATCATGTCGCAGTATGCCCTGCCTGACCTCTGGGTGCTCGTGGACAATCATCACGATGTATATGCACTCGATAACTCCATTGATAATGGCTATTTCGAGTTCAAAATCAATAAGCTCAACGGAAAAGAGGAATTCAAGGCGGCACCTTTTATCGGCACCAGCTACAACGTAAACTATGCAGACAAGACCTACGGACACCTTCCTGCTGTACTCTATGACGAGACCAACAAGCAGTTCCTCTGCATAAAAAACAATTCTCGTTACCCTTCTGTCATGCAGTTTACGGGCGAACACCTCTTCTCTGCACAGACAGGAAAGGACATGGTGTGGATGGAATCATGCAAGTCAGGAGAAATATACGCCATACTGAAGGACCCTGACACCAAGCGTATCTACTTCTATGGAATGCAGTTGCATGCTGAATACACGGAGCCGGAAAACTGGTGGGAACAAGGTACATACACGGAGTATAACACTCAGGACTATTATGGCGAGATACAGGGCGAAGGTATCGAAGATGCCACAATGTTTGCATGCCATCATCTCTATCCATACGTATTCTATGTCAGCGGCAGCAAGATATATCAGTTTGACATGGGACACCCTGACACCCCTGCAAAAGAGGTGCTCTCATTCCCTGGAGAGACGATAAAGGTCATCAAATTCAATCCTTTCGTGGCATGGGAAGCATACGCTGACTGGGAGCGAGCACGCAATTACCAGCTCGTAGTGGCTACTACCGTCAATGGAATGGAGCCTAACAAGTCCGGCATACTCCGTATGTATGATGTTCCTAACCTTATGGGAGACCTCAAGAAGGTGAAGGAATACAAGGATCTCGGCGACATAGTAGATGTAGCCTACAAGGAAAGAAAGAAGTAATAACCATAGGGAAATGGCGGAAAGGCGGAAAAAAGCTGCCCCGAAGCCATTTCCATAAAAACATCAAGAAAACCAAGAATACAATGAAAAAGACTGCAACCATCTGCATGACAGCACTCATGTGCCTATCTGCACAGACCATCAGTGCACAATACAAGATTGAAGGAACCTTCCAGAACATCGAGAGAAAGATACATCTCGTGGCGTGCACAGCCAATGGACTCGACACTCTGGCAAGCACCTTCGTCGATGACAAGGGACATTTCATCATGAAAGGAAAGGTCAGCGAGCCTACCGCAGCCTGCATCCGCGTGGTGGATTCCAGCATAAGGATTCCTGTCATACTCGAGAAATCCACCGTACATGTGGACGCAGACATCAAGGATCCGCTCAAATACAAGATATCCGGAGGAGGCAAACTCCAGCAGCTGCGCAATGATTTCCACAATACCGAGCTGCAGATATACACCGAACGCGACTCTGCCAAGGCTGCCATCGAGCGCGATTTCGGTAAGGAAGACTTCTTCGCAATGGCGCAGATCAGAGCACTCTACGACCAGTACAGGGAGAAACTCGACAAGGCTGAGGACGCTTTCGCCAAGCAGCATGACAATATCGTCAGCGCAAGTCTCGTGCTTTGGCGTGTAGATGAACTCATGAAGACCAAGACATTGCCTGCCAGATACAATGCTTTGGGAACCAATGCACAGCAGACAGTGCCTGGAAAATGGCTCAAACCTTACAGCAATCAGATAGCTTGTATCATCGTAGGAGGCACTGCCCCTGACCTTCAGATGAAGACACCAGAAGGCGAACCGATTTCTATCTATGGCATCAAGGCTAAAGCCAAGATATTGGATTTCTGGGCTTCATGGTGTGGACCATGTCGTGCTGAGAGCCCTAATATCATGAATGTATATAAGAAATACAAGGATAAGGGTCTCGAAGTCATAGGTATCTCGCTCGATGAAAAGGCTGAAATGTGGAAGAAAGCCATTCAGGCTGACAGCATCACATGGCATCAGATGTCTGATTTGCGCGGATGGAACAGCGTAGCAGCCGACAAATACAGACTCATCGGCATACCACAAATCTACGTCCTCGATGAGAATAACAAGATTATCGCTGAAGGAGTACGCGGCAAAGAGATAGAAGAGACTGTGGCTAAGATACTTGGTCCTGCAGAATAGCAATAACCATTGACCTGTCATATCATGGAGAAGAGTGTCCAGACACTTTGCTCCATGCTGGGCAGGTCTGTTTTATCTATGTCATAAAGCGAAGCCGCCACTGTGTTGCCCGCATTACCGGGCAATATAAACAACGCCCCCCAATTACAACAAAGCATGAGAAAAATCATCCCAATCCACATCATCCTCCTCGCCATCCTTATGACATCATCCCTCAATGCCGTGGCGCAGAGGCAGTATAAGGTAAATGGATTTACCAATGGAGACGAGGGAAAATACCTCTATATGTCATATACCGACGGTAGAGGAAAGGACATAATCGACAGCTGCATGGTCACCAGCGGCAGGTTCCACTTTGAAGGAGCGCTCGATATAGACAATGTCCTGGCATTTATATCCACAGATAAAAGCGCACTCAATGGCGATATCAATAAGCTGACAAAGTTTTATATCGAACCACGTACCATGACCATTGCTATCAATGCCTACAATCCCACAGCGCCAGTAGTCACCGGTTCGGTGCAGCAGGCACAGGAAGATGAATACAATGGACTCGTAGCACCAGAGACTGCAGTGATAAAATCCGTTGCCGTACTGTCGAAAAACTCATCCGATATGGACTTCAAATACAAGCTCGAAGCATCCTTGAAGCCAATCTTTGAGACCTATAACGCCAAGACAATGGACTATATACGTCGCCATCCCGATGTGGAACTATCCCTCTTCCTCCTTCATGGCATAGTGAATGCAATCCCTGCTGACAGCGCCAAAGCCCTCTATGACGCACTGGCGCCAGGACTTAAAGGCATGATACAAGCGGAGGAGATAGAGCGCACCATTGCTCTGAGACTCAGTACGAGCCACGGCAAGCCCGCTCCAGCATTTTCAGCGAAGGATATCAATGGCAAGACTCTTAGCCTTAGCGACTTCAAAGGCAAGTATGTAGTCCTCGACTTCTGGGCTACATGGTGCGGACCATGCCGATATACCAACCCGCACATGAAGCAATTATTCGAGAAATACTCCAGTAAAGGCTTAGCTTTCATCTACATCGCTGATGATGATCGCGACCCTGCCAAGTGGCGCAATATCGTAGAGAAGGACGGAATAGGGATGTTCCATCACGTGCTTCGCGGTGCAAACACGCCAAGCGACATCAATGCAATGTACGCAGTGAAGAATCTTCCAGCCAAATTCCTTATCGACAAAGACGGAAACATGATAGGAAAATTCGACACTGACGAGCTTTCAGACAAGCTCAAAGCCATCTTCGGCTTTTAATGGTTCTGGTTGAGGATTAAAATATCAATAGAGATAAATGGTTTTGTTGTTTAGTTGTCTGGTTGTTTAGTTGTTTCGTTGTCTGGTTGTTTAGTTGTCTGGTTGTTTAGTTGTTTCGTTGTCTGGTTGTTTGTCATGTTAATACATTCAACAAAATCACTAAACAACAAAACCACTAAACAACATCTTCAAACATTGATATTGTTTAAGGCTGTTTTCGCTTCGTTTGTCAGAAGAAAAAGACATCACTTTGCAATAGCATAGATATTGCAAGGTAAAAGCATAGATATTAGGAGGTTAACATAAAGCTCTAAAGCAGCCAAAGGAGAATAAGAGAGGTTGGAACGTAAACAGTTGGGAATGAGTAGATTTG